>NZ_JBGOOO010000001.1:252672-292966 GCF_041439695.1 Vibrio sp. FF266 | reverse complement strand
TAAATCTCGAATCAATCTCGAATCAATCTCGAATCAATCTCGAATCAATCTCGAATCAATCTCGAATCGTTTAGTACCCCATCAACTGCAGTAAATTCTCCGCTGTGCTGATCGCTTCTTTACGGTTAGCAATGTTTAGTTTTTGGTAAAGGTTACGGATGTGAGTCTTGATGGTGGTACCTGCGACATCGAGTTCTTGAGCGATCTGCTCGTTACTGAACCCTGAATAGATCAAACCAAGTACTTGCCATTCACGCTGGGTGAGTGGGCTTGTGCGCACAAGTTCAGGAATGTTTGGGTGATTGACTAAGTTTTCGACAAAGTCTTCATCAAAGTGAACCGAGCGGCTGCGTTGGGTGGTCGAGATATCTTTCATGATCTGTTGAGCGCGATGGCGTTCTAAGTCACCTAAGCCAGGCTTGTTACTCAACTTATCCAAGATATGTCCGATAGTCCCGCCGTCTACTAAGAAGTTGCCGACCATACCGGTTTGGTTAGTCATATGAAGCGCTTCTTCAAGTAGCACGCGTGCGCTGTCTTCATCGTTAATTTGTGTACGTAACACGGCTTCAACGATCAAGTTTCGGTTGGTGTCTGTAATCAGATGTGAACGCTGAGCTTCACTCTTAAGGAAAGTCAGCGCTTCTTCCGCTTCTTCATACTGCTCAAGAATGATGTGAGCGCGAACGATGTTTCTCCATTGCAGTTGGCAGAAGTGGTTGCTTGCCGATTCAGGTCGAACAGCCACATTCAACCAATCACGTATCGCCTCTTTATTGCCTTTTACTTGCCAAAAAAGAATCAAAGAAAGAGAAGCGTTCGCCGTCCAGTCCACGTGGTAAGTCGATTGACGCAATAGGTGCTGAATTTGGTCGATAAACTTAGATGCTTTATCAATTTCACCGCGACTCAGTGAAATACGAGCCAGCATTGAATAGCTGTGAAGGTGCTTACTTGGTGAATGGTGACCAAGGATATCCAAGCCTTTGTAACAGCACTCTTCCGCTTCATCTAATCGGTTCCAACACCAGAATATTTGAGCTCTAACACGCAGTAAGAATTCATGCAGAGGCACGTATTTTAGCTGGTGTTCTTCGATCAATTTGAACGCACTGTCTTGCAGCTCGAATGCCGCTTGAACGTAACCCTGTGCAATTAAGATCTCGCTCTGTTGTAGAATTGCCCAAAGCGCTTGGTGGTAAACTTGATACTGGCGTGCAAGTTTTTCTGTTTGCTGCATCATCGGCAGTGCACGGCTCAAGTTGCCCATTACGTGATTGACTTCACCAACAACAGACGTGGCGACAATTCGGCTACGATAAACGGTGGTGTTCAGCTGACTTAGCGAAAGCTCTGCCAATTCCAAGGCTTTTTCAGGTTCATTGCTGTTAATAGCAACTTGCGCGCGCAGGGCGTTGTATTGCCCTTGTTGTTGAGTATCGAGTTCAATATTTCGAGCTTGATATTGTGTTTCAGCCTCTTCCAATAATGTCCCTACTTGTTCGTAGCGGTGCTGACTTTGTGCTAGCCAAGCTCGTAACATGGACAGTTTAGGGTCGCTGTAAAGTTGATCCGTAGTCAGTTGCTTGATCGCCATCTCTAACGAGGAAAGCTCGCCTTGGTTGAACATCGGCCAACCGTGGTCTGTCAGTATTTGAATGATCAGTTCTGGGTCTTCAGCGCGCTGTGCATGGCGTAGTGCTTGGTGTGGTGTGTCTTGTTTAATCCACGCCTTCGCGGCACTTCGGTGCAACTCTGCTTCTTGTTGAGGGATTCGAGCTTGACGCTCATGTGCCAAAAATTCACCAAACAGGTTATGGAAACGATACCAGTTCTTTTCGCCTTCAAGCGGGTAGATGAATAAACCGAATCGATTTAATGATTCGATCATACCCAGTGCGTCTTCACGCTGCGTTAGCGCACAAACCAGTTCGTCGTTGAAGTGGTCAAGCACTGAACACTGCATCAAGAACTGTCGAGTTTCTTTGTCTAACAGGTCGAAAACCTCTTCAACCAAGTAGTCCCAAAGATGGGCTTGATTAAAGTGGGAGAAGGACTCAGCAGACTGCGCCAGCGTGCGTTTTTGATGTTGGGCTTGTAGCGCAATAAGTTGAAGTGCAGAAGGCCAACCCTCTACATAGGTACAAATACTGTCTGCCGTTGTGTCATCAATACCATCGGCAACACGCTGATTAAAAAAGCGCGTCGTCTCTTCGGTATCAAAAGCCAGCGAGTCATTACCTAATTCGATCATTAAGTCTCGAACGCGAAGGTTTGCCGTACCTAGGGGTGGTGTACCACGACTGGTTACAACTAGCGTGAGATTGTCGGGCATGTGTTTGAGGAAAAAGCGCATTGCTTCTTGAATGTCATCATTGTTGACTAAATGGTAGTCGTCTAAAACAAGAAAACATTCATGATGATAGTCCGACATCTCGGCGAATACTTCGCTCAATAAAGAATGCAGCGATGAAAACTGTCGTTTCTCTGCCAGTTTTTGGGCATTGGGACAGGAATTTTGAGTCGCTTTATTGAGTGATTGGAGTAGGTAGTTGATAAAACGGAAGGCATCGTTGTCACTATCATCGATGCTGTACCAACCCACATTCGGCTTATCTAACAGCCACTGTGCAGCCATGGTGGTCTTGCCATAGCCCGCAGGAGAACGGAACAATACAAGCTTATAGCAATCTGCGTTCTGGAGCAGATCGAGAACCCTAGGTCGTAGGATTGCATTATGTAAGCGGCCGGGACGAGTCAGTTTCGAAGGGATCCACATATCGAAGTTTTTCACCTATTCCGTGGCGTATGTTTTGGGGATTCTAAAACCGTAAAAGAGTTGCCCAATCACATCTGCCTAATTACTTAAGTCTGTGCTTATGTTACGTGAAGAAAAATGGCACCGACTATGATTCTCCTCAGAAACCTTGCGGTCTTGCATGTTTTTGGCTTTCTACGCCCTTAATTTGAGACTTCGCTCACGTTGCGTGATGGTTTGTGAATGTGACTTTGTTCGGTCTTACACTGAGATTTATGTAAAAGATGAGATATGGAAAATAATTTCGTGATCTCAAACTCAGATTTGCTAATCAGTTTATTCCGGTTAAATAAAACTCACATCAATTAACGTTAAGTTATCGAACGGGAGCTTGTGATCTTAGTCACTCCAACTTTTTGTTCGAAGTTAGAACATGAGAGTCAGATCACTAACCTTACATCGGTACGCCCCCTACGCCCTCTCATCTACTCCTAGTTAGTCGTATTAACGGGAGGATGTTTAGTTAATGGTGACCATGCACGATATGTCACAGATGAATTAGAACTATTAAAAGCGAGATTTCTGAAATGAAACCAACTCAGCAAAAAACTTTCGATAAAGTGTCGTTCCAAGAAAGCGTTAAAAAGCATTTATCTGCAACTTACGCAACAACGATTGAAAACGCAGATAGCCGCGCATGGTACCTAGCAATGGGGCGTGCGCTAGCAGAATTGACAACATTTGATCTGCTAGAAACTGAAAATGATGAAAAAATCAAAAACGCGAAGAGCGTTAACTACCTTTCATTAGAGTTTTTGATTGGTCGTCTAACAGGTAACAACCTGATCAGCATGGGTCTGTACGAACAGATTACTCATGCAATGGAAGAGCTAGGCCAAAACCTAACTGACCTTCTAGAAGAAGAACGCGACCCATCGCTAGGTAATGGTGGTCTTGGTCGTCTTGCTGCTTGTTTTATGGATTCTTGTGCTGCACAAGAGTACCCAACAGTAGGCTACGGTCTTCACTACGAATACGGCCTATTCAAACAGTCTTTCCAAGATGGTCGTCAACAAGAAGCACCAGACGCATGGCGTGGTGTTGAAGGTTACCCATGGGAAGTCGCTCGTCCAGAGCTAGCACAACACATTGGTTTTTACGGTCATGTAGAAGTTGAATTCATCGACGGTAAAGAAGTTCGTACTTGGGTTCCAGGTATGGAAGTAAAAGCAATGCCTTGGGATCTACCAATCGTAGGTTACGAGTCAAACACGGTTTACCCATTGCGTCTTTGGGAATGTCAGGCAATTGCACCATTCTCACTAGCAAGCTTTAACAACGGTGATTACTTCGAAGCGCAACACTCGCTAATCGATGCAGGTAACATCACTAAAGTACTTTACCCGAACGACAACCACGAAAAAGGTAAGACACTGCGTCTAATGCAGCAGTACTTCCACTCAGCAGCGTCAGTTCGCGATATTCTACGCCGTCACGAAGCAGCAGGTTTCTCTCTAGAAGATCTGCCTAAGCAAGAAACAATTCAGCTTAACGATACGCACCCAACGATTGCGATTCCTGAGCTAATGCGCATCCTGATCGACGAGAAAGGTCTATCTTGGGATCAAGCATGGGAAATCAGTGCACATACGTTCGCTTACACGAACCACACACTACTTCCAGAAGCGCTAGAGACTTGGTCTGAATCGCTGATCAACCGTCTTCTTCCACGTCACATGGAAATCATTTTTGAAATCAACCACCGCTTCATGCAAGAAGTTCGCAAGATGTGGCCTGGTGACGGTGAGAAACAAGCGAAGCTTTCTATCATCCAAGAAGGTTTTCACCGCATGGTTCGCATGGCAAACCTATGTGTGATTGGTTCTTACAAAGTAAATGGTGTAGCGGCACTTCACTCTCAACTTGTTAAGAAAGACTTGTTCCCTGAGTTCAACGAAATCTTCCCAGGTAAACTGACTAACGTAACGAACGGCATCACGCCACGTCGTTGGTTGAAGTTCTGTAACCCAGGTCTATCTAATCTAATCACAGGTAAGATTGGCTCTGAGTGGCCAGCAAAACTTGAGCAGCTAGAAGGCATCGCTAAGTTTGCAACAGACGCGAAATTCCAAAAAGAATTTATGGCTGTTAAGAAAGAAAACAAACAGCGTCTTGCGGATTGGGTTCAAGAGAATATGGGTATCGAGCTAGATACTAACGCTATCTTCGACGTTCAAATTAAGCGTCTGCACGAATACAAGCGTCAGCACCTAGATTTGCTACACATTCTGTCTCTGTACCACCGTATTCTTAACGAACCTGGTTTCGAGTGTGAGCCACGCGTATGTTTCTTCGCAGCGAAAGCAGCACCGGGTTACCACCTAGCAAAAGAAATCATCTTCGCGGTTAACAAGATTGCAGAGAAGATCAACAACGATCCTCGCATCGGTAACAAGCTGAAAGTGGTATTCATTCCTGACTACCGTGTAAGCATGGCTGAAATCATCATCCCTGCGGCAGACGTTTCTCAGCAAATCTCATTAGCTGGTAAAGAAGCTTCAGGTACGGGCAACATGAAGATGGCTCTAAACGGCGCTCTAACTATCGGTACTATGGATGGTGCAAACGTTGAGATTCGTGAAGAAGTTGGTGATGAAAACATCTACATCTTCGGCCTAGAAGTTGACGGTGTTGTTGCACTGAAAGCTCAGGGTTACAACCCATACGATTACTACAATGCAGACCCACTATTGAAAGCATCTCTAGATCTACTGACTGGCGATGAGTTCACTCCAGGTCAACCCGGTCTTCTACGTGCAACGTTTGATAGCCTACTAGACGGTGGTGACCCTTACCTATGTCTTGCTGACTTCGCATCTTATGTGAAAGCGCACGAAGACATGGGTACGCAATACAAAGACCAAGCAGGCTGGGCTAAGAAAGCGATTCTTAACACGGCATTGGTTGGTAAGTTCACATCAGACCGCTCAATTCGCGACTACGTGAACAACATCTGGAAACTTGAAGCGGTTAACCGTTAATAGTTGCAAAGTAGCCAAGGCAGTTTCTGCCTTGGCTCAATTAGCTTGTGAGCAAATAGACGGCTTATTCAGATAGCAATGCTTACAAACTGATTGTCACAAGCTAATTGATTAGTAAAAATTAAATAGACAACCCTACAAAAATTGAAAGCGTCAGAACGTTTTCGGAGAGAGCGATGAAAGAACAGACCGTATTAAAACAAGTCGCAGAAATGGCAAATATTGCCGATAGTTACGTTAGTGCGTGGGGCGATGAAGCACAAGTATCAGAAGAGACGATTACGTCTCTATTGGCTTCATTGGGCTACGATACAAGCAGCGATGATGCACTGCTTAAATCTGCAGAAAGAAAGCACAGAAAAGATGTACTAGACCCGGTTCTTGTCTTGCGTGACGGTGAGCCAGTAGAAGTGACACTCAATCTGGGTGTGAGTGCTCGTGAAAGTGAGTTCAGCTGGCGCTTAGAAACCGAGCAAGGAGAGGTACTTGAAGGCTATCTTCAATCTCAAGTCGTTCGTGACGAGCGTGCCGAGGGTGGCCCTTTAGTGTTTGCATTGCCAAGTGATTTGGCATGGGGTTATCACAAGCTCATTGTGAGTCGTAAGCGCCGTAAGAAACCTTACGAGATGACGCTGATTATTACGCCAAAAGCGTGCTTCAAACAGTCACCCATTGAGCAAGGCAAAAAGCTTTGGGGACCAAGTGTTCAACTGTACACGCTAAGAACTCAGCACAACTGGGGTATTGGTGATTTCGGTGACCTAAAACAGCTTGTTTCGGATATCGCGTCTCGCGGTGGTGACTTTGTTGGTCTAAACCCAATTCACTCACTGTTCCCTGCAAACCCGGAAGGTGCGAGCCCATACAGCCCGTCTTCACGTCGTTGGTTGAACGTCTTATACATTGATGTGAGTTCAGTTCCTGAGTTCGCATTAAGCGCGGAAGCGCAACAAACGGTAGGCAGCGCCGAGTTCCAGCAGCGCCTACAGAAAGCTCGTGAAGCGCACTGGGTGAATTACACTGAAGTGTCTGAGCTGAAGATGAGCATCTTACCTCTGCTATTCGCAGAATTTAAGACTCGTCATCTAGACAAAAACAGCGACCGCGCACAAGCGTTCTTAGCGTTCGTTGAAGAGGGCGGTGAAAGCCTGATGCATCAAGCGGCGTTTGATGCTCTGCACGGTGAACTGCATGCTGAAGATTCAGGTATGTGGGGCTGGCCTGTATTCCCAGAGAAATTCCGTACATTTGAAAGCCCTGCGACCCAGAAATACATCAAAGATAACCTAGATCAAGTGCATCTCTATATGTACCTACAATGGTTAGCCGATTGCCAAATCAACGATGCACAGTCTCTTGCTGAAGAGAAAGGCATGGCGGTTGGACTGTACCGTGACTTAGCGGTAGGCGTTGCAGATTCAGGCAGCGAGACATGGGCTGATGAAGGCAACCTAGTGATGGATGCGAGCATTGGTGCTCCACCGGATATTCTTGGTCCTCTAGGCCAAAACTGGGGCTTACCGCCACTAAACCCAGAAGTACTTCAAGAAACCGGCTACGACGCTTACATCAAACTACTTCGTGCCAACATGAAGCACTGTGGTGCATTGCGTATTGACCATGTTTTAGGTCTGCTGCGTTTGTGGTGGATTCCAAAGGGTGAGAACGCAACGAAAGGTGCGTACATCTACTACCCAGTGCAAGACATGCTGTCTATTCTGGCGCTTGAATCTCACCGTTACCAATGCAGCGTTATCGGTGAAGATTTAGGGACGGTACCGGATGAAATCGTAGACATCCTTGCTGATGCTGGCGTGCATTCTTACAAAGTCTTCTTCTTCGAAACATCAGAAAATGACGGTGGTTTTATTTCTCCGAAGCACTACGCGTCACAATCGATGGCAGCACTGTGTACTCACGATATGCCAACGCTTCGCGGCTTCTGGCACTGTGATGACTTGAAAATGGGTCAAGAGATTGGTTTATACCCAGACGCACAACAGCTAGAAACTTTGTTCGATAACCGCTTGGAGTGCAAGCAAGGTATCTTAGACTCAGTGGCATGGCACGGCTTCCTACCAGAAGGTGTTGGGCGTGATGCAAGTCAAGTACCGATGGATTCTTATCTTGCTGAAGCGCTTCAGTTGCACGTTGCGGCTGGTGGCTCAACACTCCTGAGTGTTCAGTTGGAAGATTGGCTAGAGATGGATAAGCCCGTTAACATCCCTGGTACGGTCGATGAGTACCCTAACTGGCGTCGTAAACTATCAATGAACTTGGACGAAATCTTCGCTCATGAAGGCGTGAATCGTATCGCCTCTAAGCTAACTGACGTACGAGAAAAAGCAGCTAAATAATGGAATCGAGTGGCTTGAAAAGAGGTGTTTTTTTGCTTACGCCGTACGAAACTACAACCTCGGTCACTCAATATTGAATGCTCATCTGGTAGAATAAACCGTCGTTATATTGCCCGCACTAATAGCGGGCATTTTTGTATTATGTTTTTTGGATGTTTGGTTAGGGAGAAGCGTTTTGGAACTAAGTTCGATTTCAAAGCAAAAACAAATATATACCCAACTATCACAGGCTTGCTTCACAGACCCATTTGCGTTTTTAGGGCCATACTTACCTTCTGAACAAGGTTCATTACGAGTGTGGATTCCTGGGGCAGATAAAGTCGAGTTGATTGTTGGAAAGGAACCTCGTATTAAGTTAGCGCGAGAGGGTGAAAGTGGTTTCATTCTTAAGCAAGAAAGAGACTTACGTTTTACTCACTACAAGCTTGCGGTTGATTGGAATGGAGTAGAGCAGATCATCGATGATCCATACCAATACCATGATCTGTACGCGAGTTATGAGGATCTTCATACACCTAAAGATATGTATCATCACATGGGAGCTCAGTTTATTACGCTAGAGCGTGATGGACAGACGATTTCAGGCACGCGTTTCTTGGTGTACGCACCTCATGCAACAGCGGCTAGCTTGGTGGGTAACTTCAACGCTTGGGATGGTCGTCGCCACCCAATGCAGCGTCTAGATTATGGTATGTGGGGCTTATTTATTCCTGATCTGGAAGAAGGCGCACAATACAAGTTTGAATTAAAAGGACCCGATGGCGAAGGCTTGCCACATAAAGCTGACCCATGGGGTTTCTACTCTGAGCAGTACCCATCATTTTCATCTGTGACTTACGATCACGCTCGCTACCAGTGGCAAGATTCTCAATGGCAGAATCGCCCAGTGACGCAAAAGCGCAAAGAAGCCCTTTCATTCTATGAATTGCATGCCGGCTCTTGGAAGCGCAATGCTGAAGGTGAATTCCTAAACTACCGTGAGCTAGCGGCAGAGCTAATCCCATATCTAACGGATTTGGGTTACACGCATGTAGAGTTGATGCCGGTTTCAGAGCATCCGTTTTACGGTTCTTGGGGCTATCAGCCAATAGGCTTGTTCGCACCAACGAGTCGTTTTGGGTCTCCTGATGACTTCAAATTCTTCGTCGATCAATGTCACCAAGCTGGTTTAGGTGTTGTTCTGGATTGGGTTCCAGCACACTTCCCTAGTGATGATCACGGCTTAGCCAATTTTGATGGAACACCTTTGTTCCATGATCCAGATCCACGTCGCGGTTGGCACCAAGATTGGAATTCGTACATTTATGATTTAGGCAAAGAGCATGTGCGCCGTTTCTTGGTTGCAAACGCACTGTACTGGTTTGAACAATTCCATATCGACGGTATTCGTGTTGATGCGGTTGCTTCGATGTTGTACCTCGATTATTCGCGTAGCCATGATCAATGGATTCCGAACGCAGACGGAGGCAACGAAAACTACGATGCTATCGCAACCCTTAAGTGGATGAACGAAGAAGTTTACAAGCACTTCCCTAATGCGATGACGATTGCTGAAGAATCGACGGCTTTCCCTGGTGTTTCAGCCCCAACCTTTATGGGTGGCTTAGGCTTCGGATTTAAGTGGAACATGGGTTGGATGCACGATAGCTTGTCTTACATTCAAGAAGATCCAATCAACCGTAAATATCACCACGATACGATTACCTTCCCGTTGGTTTATGCTCACAGCGAAAACTACGTATTGTCTCTGTCTCACGATGAGGTGGTTTACGGTAAAGGCTCTATCCACAACAAGATGCCGGGTGATGAGTGGCAGCAAACGGCTAACCTACGCGCTTACATGGGTTACATGTATGCACAACCGGGTAAAAAGCTGAACTTCATGGGCGCTGAATTCGGTCAAACGGCTGAATGGAATCATGATGATCAACTGCAGTGGTTCTTGTTGGAATATGAACGCCACCAAGGTGTTCAACGCTTAACGAAAGATTTGAACAATCTATACCGCTCTGAGGCGGCAATGCACGATCTTGATTTCGACCCGAAAGGTTTTGAATGGCGTCTACAAGATTCTGCTGAAGCAAGTATCTTAGCTCATGAACGTATTAGTGAGTCGGGTGAACGCGTGTTGGTTGTTTCTAACTTTACGCCCGTTCCTCATGAGCGTTTCCGCTTAGGTGTTCCAGCCCAAGGCCAGTACTCGCTATTGCTGAATACTGACTCGGCTGATTACGCAGGCAGCGGTTTTGAAGTGAAGCAGGTTGCTGAGGTTGAATCAATAGCAAGCGAAGGTTTGGAGACGTCGATTGAGCTGCGTTTACCACCACTTTCAACGGTGTTTTACAAATTAAACTAATAATAATCACAGTAAGTCAGTGATCACAAAGACGACAAAGGGAGCCCTGAGGCTCCCTTTTTTGTTTTGATTTTCACTCTAAAACGGCTTGAATTTCGTTAAGTAGAACATCAAGCAGCACGTTATATAAGCGTCGCTTTCAATGAAAAACCTAAAATGGATACCAGAATAATTGTGGTTCTAAAACACGTTTTACGATCGCTAACACAACGATAAAGGCGATAACCATTAGCCAAACATAATCGATACGTTTCAAAGGCGCATAGCTATACCAAGTCCGTGACTTATGTCTGCCAAAACCTCGTAACGTCATTGCGTTTGAAATCTCGTCTGCACGGTCTAAGCTAGAAAAAATGAGCGGACCTAGAACCTTAGCAACGTTTTTGATGCGAGTGAGTAAAGGTGCTTTCTTCGATAGTTCAACGCCACGAGCCTGTTGCGCGTGCATGATATTGATGAAGTCTTTTTTAACTTCAGGTAAATAACGCAGTGTTAAGCTGACCGCGTAGGCGATTTTGTATGGAACGCCAATACGGTTGAGGCTTGCTGCAAACTCGGTCGGGTGCGTGGTAAAGACGAATATTAACGCTATCGGGAACATACTCATGTATTTGAGCGTGACAGTGATTAAATAAAACAGAGTCTCTTGGCTCAACGAGTAGTTACCCGGCAGTGTCAGCAATAGGGTCTCGCTGCCGATGAGCTCTGTACCTTGCTGTGGAGCAAGCAGATACATGAACAAAGCATTTAGGCTTAATACACTCACCGTTCCCAATAACAAAGGCTTATAAATGCGCACAGGCACATTGGTGAGCTTTAGAAGAAATAAACCAGTCACAATAAGCAACGCAATCAATCTCAGGTCGAACGTAGTTAAAACCACAGTGACCCAAGCGAGAAAAAGTACAAATTTAGTGATGCCGTTCAGTGCGTGTAACGGTGATTTAGTATCAATGTAATTGATGCCAAATTTTACTTTTGATGCATTCATAGCGAGCTTCTCTCGTCGTCGATGAAGTACTGCATAAAAGCGTTGGTGTCGTCGATTTTCATCATAGTCGCAAGTTCATAAATGCTGGTGGTGCAAAGGTTCGCACGTTCTAAAAGCGATGGCTGACTAAACACTTCCGTCATGGCTGCATTAGCAATTAACTTACTGTCTGCGATTACGATCGAACGTGTGGTGTATTCTAGAACCAAGTGCATGTCGTGTGAGATGATCACAACAGTAATGCCCAAATCTCGGTTAAGCTTTTGGATGAATGCCAGCATCGATGTGTAGTTACGGTAGTCTTGGCCTGCTGTTGGCTCATCTAAGATGAGGAGTTCAGGCTCCAACACTAAGATAGACGCGATCGTTACACGCTTTTTCTGACCATAGCTCAGAGCTTCAATGGGCCAGTGGCGGAACTTACTTAACCCGCAAAGCTCAAGAACGTTCTCTACTTTTTCTGTGACCAGCTGTTCTGCCATACCGCGGTTACGAAGACCAAAAGCAATCTCATCAAAAATCATATGATGTGAGATCATATGATTCGGGTTTTGCATCACCACACCGACTTTCTGGCTTCTTTCAAAGATGGAAAGTTCAGATAAGTCTTGACCATTTAGATAGGAAGAACCTGAATCAGCATCTATCACACCCATGATGAGTTTGGTGATAGTGGATTTACCCGAACCGTTCTTGCCCAAAATCGAGACAAACTCACCCTTACCAATTTTGAAACTCACATCTTCGAGTGCATTTTTTTCGCCGTCGTAAGAATAAGTTAAGCCATGAACTTCGAGCAAAGGCTGGTACTGTTTCTCTGCTACCGGTGCCGGGCGCTCAGCAAACCAAGCTTGAACTGCTGGGCGGAATCTTTTGTAATCCAAAGCTTTGAGGTTTGAAAGTTTATCTTCGTTAGTCAGAGGGGCTTTCGCTGCTTTAAGTGCAGATAAGTAGAGAGGTTCACGAATACCGTGCGTATCAAGTAACTTGGACGCTAAGAGGTCATCCGGAGTCATATCCGCGACTATTTCACCGCGCTCCATTAAGATCACACGATCGATATCGCGATGCAGAACATCCTCAAGGCGATGCTCGATAATCACGATAGTCTTGTTGGTTTCTTTATGAAGTTGGTCGATGATCTCAATCGTTGCTTTGCCCGTTTTAGGGTCAAGGCTTGCTAGAGGCTCATCGAACAGCAAGATATCGACATCATCGACTAAAATACCCGCTAACGATACTCGTTGCTTTTGACCACCTGAAAGGTCATGAGGAGAGCGCTCAAGCATATCCGCTAGGTCGACCATTTTTGCAGTCGATTTAACTAACGGGTACATATCAATGTTCGACATCAACTGGTTTTCTAATGCGAACGCGATATCTTCACCGATACTTAACCCCACAAATTGGCTGTCAGTATCTTGTAATACTGTGCCGACTTGCTCGGTATAGTCGTGCATTGAAAACTCAGAGACATTCTTGCCGTTGATCTCTAAAGAACCAGATACCTCACCTTTAATTGCATGAGGTATCAGACCATTGAGACACTGACCTAGCGTAGATTTACCACTACCACTTGGTCCAATAATGACGATTTTCTCTCCTTTCTCTATCCTTAGATTGATATTTTTTAGCGTCGGTTTATCCAGCGACTCATATCTAAAAGAGAAGTTCGAAAATGCTATAGTCATTAGCGTTTATGCCTCGGTCAGGTTACGGCTTTGTTTGTTACGTTTAGCGACTGATTTTAGGATCAGGAAGCCTACCACTGCGATAAGAATAGTGTTGCCCGCAGCGATGATAGACAGTTGAGTGAAGACTTTAGTAAACGGTTCTGCGTATAGGATGGTATCTAGGAACGCAGAGCTACCATAACCCACAACGTTACCCGCAAGGGCAAGAACCACGAACAGTGCAAAATCTTTCATTGGTAGTTCACCTTGTTGAAGGCGATTCTTAGTCATCATTGGGAATAAGCCGATAACCATACCGACAATACCTGAGCCTAATACCCAAGTTAACCATACCCCCCAACCTGCGAACAAATCCGTTACCCAGTGACCGATAAAGCCAACCAAGAAGCCAACAATAGGGCCAAACAAAACAGAAAACAGTGCTAGGACTGCCATTGCTGGTTTCAATGTCGTGTTAGCAAACACTGGGACACCAAACATAGGTAAACCACCAATGCCGTACAGTGCCGCGCCAATAGCAATAACGACGACTGTTTTAGCTGAAAAGTTCATAGATAACCTCGAATACTGAAAATAAAGCATAATATTCGCCATTATTAATATGCGTCTCAATGAGAACGTTTTTTGGGCAAATATAAAAAATAAGGCGCGCATTATACAGTAGAACCCTTCCATAAGGGAAGGTAAGTGTCTAGATGTCTAAAATTCCATCTAGACGCATTAATATCATGTAAAAAACGCAATTTTACGGTTAATCAAGCAACAAAAAAGCCAGAACGAGTCTGGCTTTTTGATTCATATTAACAATGTGTTAAGCGGGGGTGTCGTATATCTACGACCGTTTAGTGGTCTAGATACGGTTAGTGGTCTAGATATAGATAGTTTTGCCAACTCTTCATGCGAATAAGCACTTTACGCATGATAGATACGTGAGTGAAGCTGTCAGAATAAACGGCCACTTCCACGGCAGTACCCATAGGCAAATGGTACTCAGACAGATCATCAGTGATGGTCAGCTTAACAAATACACGGCCGCTAGTACGCAGTGCGTCAGTACCTAGAAGTGTGCCTCGAGCTTGAAATTGGCTTTCACCAATGGCTGGGATGACTTCATCAATGCGTCCTTTAAATACTTTTCCTGGTAGTGCTCTAAATAGAAACTCAGCTTCGTAGCCAGGTTGCAGGCGTTGTAGTGAGTTTTGTCTAAAGGCTGCGGTATAGAATTGCGCCTCAGTGTGAACAAAGGTCATCACCGGCGCTAATGGTAGTGGTACAGCCATTACACCAGGACGAAGAGCGAGTTGAGTTACGTAGCCATCGGTTGGTGCTCTTACTACCGTTTGGTCAAGATTGAATTCAGCTTTACGTAAATCAGCAAGTAAGCCTGCAACCGCTGTATTCTCACCGCCAATCTCAGAGTTAAGTGCGATCTGAGCTTGTTGTTGGTTTGCTTCGGCTACTTTCACTGCAGCTTCTGCGGCTTTGTATGCCTGTCGACGAGTATCGAGTTGTTGCTCTGTAAATGCGCCACTTTCGAAGCCTCGCTTGTATCGAGAGAATTCACGTTGTGCTTTGTCTCTTTCTGCAATGGCTTTTATTTTGGCAGCTTCAGCTTCTCCAACTTGCGACTCTAGACCTAAGGCTCCTTGACTCGCTTCTTTTACTTTGGCTTGCAGCTTAGCAACTTCAGCTTCAAAAGGAATCGGGTCTATTTTGAAAAGGATATCCCCTTGCTTGAGAGGCTTATTTGCTTCAACCGGAACCTCGATGACTTTGCCTCGAACCCCTGAAACAATCGGTGTCGTTGAGTAAACTTGATTACCGATTTGTGTGAAAGGGTGGTTGTAGTTCATCAATAGAATCAAAGTACCGATGAGGACAACACCACCCAGTACGGCAGTGGGGACAGTCCATTTGTTTAGTGGGATTTTGAATACTTTGAAAATCGTAATACAAAGCGCCGCGTAGGTCATTATCAGCAGTAAATCCATTACTTAGCCTCCTGATCTTGAACGTTGTTTGTCTGTTTCTCTGTGCTGTTTTGCTCAGTGCCCGCTTGCTTTAACTGTGCGATTTCGTTCTGAAGTGCACTCACTTGGTCGATGAGAGTGTCGACTCGGTGATGAATATCATGTTGTTCTTCTTCAAGCTTAGCGAAGCCCCAGCCACGATCTTTGCGCCACAACGTAGCCCAAATCCAAAGGAACGGCCAAATAGTGTGTAAAGTGAATAGGCTAACCCAGCCTGAGACATGAATAGCATCTTGATGAGGGTGATTACGTTCTTTCGCAATTTCATAAGGAATATCGTGAATAACGATGATGCCGTAAAAGATAACTAATGCTACGAAAATCAGTAGACCGAGTGCAAAGTAGTCTAAAAACATAACAGATCCTTGTAATGTTAGATGTTAGTTACAAATATACTACGCTATCATCCAAGTAATTGTTATAAAAATGATTTACCAATCTGAAAATAATATGTTGCTGCTAATAATGAGAATAAAATCATTGATGGATCTTATAAAATCCAATTGAACTTGAATAGGTTATTTCGGATTTCTTGCTGACAAGATGACAGTTCTGATTCAAACGATGCGCATAGCCATAATCATAGCCATAACAACAATAAATAAAGGATAAATGCGGATGTATATAGGTGAATTAGCGGCCATTGGCGCTGCGATGGTGTGGGCATGTGCGACATGGATCTATGGGCAATTTGGACATCGCTTCTCTGCGATGCAGTTGAACATTGTTAAGGGGGTTGTAGCCTCTGGCATGATGCTGTTGGTCATGCCGTTAATACCGATGCCTGAATTCGAATTGAGTGCTAACCATTTTGGGATCTTGGCGATCTCGGGAGTCATTGGTATCGCAGTTGGTGACAGTGCTTATTTTGCGGCATTAAAAAGAATTGGCGCCAATAAGACCTTGTTGCTGGAATCTCTGGCTCCACCTCTTTCTGGTGTTTTGGCATTAATGTTTCTTGGCGCGGCACTCACTTTGCAAAGTTGGCTCGGTGTTGTGATAACAACCTTAGCGGTGACCTTTGTGGTCTTTCCGCCGTCGAAATCAGCGAACGGTAATGATATTTCTAATGACAAAGCACAGTGGGTTGGCATTGGATATGGGCTTATGGCAAGTGTTTGTCAGGCGTCGGGTGTGGTGATCTCCCATTACGCATTGGTGGCGGGTGACATTCCACCATTGTTAGGTGCTTTGATTCGCCTGACGATTGGCGTGTTTGCCGTAATGCTGATTATCCCTTTCGTTGAAAAGAAGCCGTACTCGTCGATAAAAAGAGATTTATGGGCAATGACCAAGCTCGATAAACTTTGGTTATTAGGGGCAATCTTTGTCGGGACGTTTCTCGCTCTATGGCTTCAGCAAGTGGCGTTGAAAAATGCTAACCCTGCGATTGCTCAAACATTAATAGCGACCAGCCCGGTCTTTATTTTGGTGATTTATGCGATTAGAGGAGAGAAGGTGTCAAAGCAAAGTATCATCGGGACTCTGGCCGCATTAGGTGGAATCTCTTTGTTCTTTTATCAATAAGAGGCTGGCTTAGCTACAGAGCTACAGAGCTACAGAGCTACAGAGCTACAGACCCACAGACAGACGTGTTACTACTCTGTACACACTTGATTACGGCCGTTGGCTTTAGCTCGGTATAGGGCTTTGTCTGCACGATAGAAGGTACGCTGAGTATTTTCTCCATCGCGATGCAAAGTGATACCGATACTAACGGTTAAACCGCGCTCGCCGAGTATTTCATGCCACCCAAATTGGAAGATACGCTCTCGATAATTTTCAGAGTGCATTTCTGCTTTCGCAAGGTCAGTATTCTCAAGGATGACGAGGAACTCTTCTCCGCCAAACCTGACACATGACGCGCCTCTAAACTTAAAGTATGAACGCAGTTCTTGAGAAACGCTGACGATCGCTTTATCACCCACTAAGTGGCTCAGTTCATCATTGATTGACTTAAAGTGGTCGATATCGATAACCATTAATGCGAAAGGCGTTTCGTGTAGCAGTAGATCTTTCAGTTTCACATCTAACCAGCGACGGTTGTGTAACCCGGTCAGTGGATCGGTGAAAACATCTTGTTGTAGCTGAGCAACTGTATTTTTATGTTGCTCTGTTGTCTCTTTAAGCTCTTTGTTCTCTTGTTCGGAGAGAATGAGTTTAAGTTGTAATTCAAACCGTGATAGACGGCGCAGTTGGCTTGCACCGAGTTCGCTGATCGGGATCTGTTTCATCAGATCCGTTTCAATTCGGTAGCCTTTCTTCTCGTAGCTCAGCGCTTCTTCAAAACGACCTTGATTCAAACACACATCACTTAGAGAATCATAGAAGCGCTTCGCAAGCACTGGTGACGAGTCGGGCTTCACACGTTTGTGGGTGCTCGACAAGATCATACTTGCATAGTCTTGCTTTCCGATCGCACTCAAGCAATGTGCTAACTCTAGACGAGTCATGGTAGCGAGCCAACTTGCTTGAGTACTGTTGGCTGGATATTGAATCTTTGACAGGCAACGTAGCGCTTCATGGTGCTTTTTCTTAGCACGGAGCACTTTTGCTTGATACAACAATATTTGAGCTGTGAGTAGCTTATCACTCACTAAAATGCTCAGTTCTTCGCATTCGTTCAGTAAGTCGCTGGCCGCCGTTATTCGGTTGAGCAGTAGCAGACTTGCTACCATATAAAGCTTGAATTTCAAACGAAGTGATCGACTGCTTATCGCGTGATCTATGCTATTGATTTTTTGGTAGTAGCGAAGAGCTCTGCTGTGGTCTCCGTAAGCGTCACACAGGTTCCCCATACCTAAGATAGCCATTACATATTCATCGATATGTCCGTGCTCAACGGCGATTGTCGATGAGCTGACGAATTCATTCAGTGCCGACGTGTAATCACCAATTTCAACCAAGCGATTACTTAAGCTGGTCTTTACAGTAAGAATATCTTCTATATCTGTAGGAAGGTGGAGTAGGTCGAGTGCCAGTTTTAATTCATCAATACTGGTTTGATTTTGTTGTAACTCGGCGCGGTACTCAGAGCTGATGATGTAACAGTGTGCTTGTTCTGTTTGTGTCGTCGAAACGTGTTGGCGAATATGATTCCAGAATATGATCGCCTCTTCACCCGATACCGATGAAGGATCTAGACCTGCATCTGTAATCTTGCTTAATAGGGTTTCCATCATTCTGTTACCTCAGCATCGTCTTCTTCTAGTTGTTCAAGAGTGAACGGGAACGTCAAAATATCGTTGAGGCTGACGGTCGGTCTCGAACCTTTTAATCCTTTTCTGTGCCATGGATAGATATCTAGCATGGTGGTCAGAGTTTTGAAGATCTGGTCAGCAGCTTCGTCTTTTTCGGAAAGCATAAGAGCCACACGTTCCGAACTTAGCCTTGCAATGAAGTCGTTCTGATTACACAAGGTATGTGCTATCTCGGTACAGACATCTAAGTAATCGGTATCGATGTGATGGAACATGATGATGCAGTGATTAGAGCGTTTAAGCTCCGTCTTAAATAGTACCAGTTTTTCCCACCAGAAGGTTTCGGAAACGACATAAGAGAGGTGCTTTTCCGGGTCGTGTTCGTGTTGACCTCGAATGCGGTTAATTAGCTTACGAGCTCTCTGTTCAAGCTGGCGTTTTGAACTGCGCGCTTTGTCTAAACCGACACGATTTGTTTGTTCTTTAAGCATGCCGGTAGAATATTGACGATACTTCTTAAAAGCGATCAATGCGGCTTCAAAATCTTGATTTTCTTCTGCGACTAAAGACTGTTGATAACAAATTTGGCTAAGCAGTTCGCCATTATCGAATTCGTTTGCTGACTCTTCTGCCAGCCTTAGCAACTCGGCGGCTTGTTCTGGCCTCTTTCTTAAGAGCTCCAGTCTAGCTCGACTGATGTAGGAATGCGCTTTCATCCATACAAGGTTGTGCTCTACTGCTAGCTTGTGCGCTTTGGCTGTGGCTCGTTCTGCATCATCCAAACGTTCAAGGCCAAGTAGGGCAAGGCCTCGAAAATCCCATACTTCAGCGTGCCAAGTATTATCTTTATATTCTTTTAGTGCTTCTTCTGCACCGTCGAGCACCGATAGCATTTCAACATAGTTGTTGAGCAGGTAGTAATCCCATGCGAGAAGTATTCTTGCTTTGCCTTCTAACCAACCAATGCGGCTGTTATTCGCTACTTTTACAGCGAGCTGGTGGGTAGAGCGTGCAAGTTTATATTCGTGAGTCATTCGCCAAATGTTGCCAAGGCCAATGAGGCATTCAATTTGAATCTCCACTTCATCAACCAGTGCAGATTGTTCTAATGCATTGATCCAGAACTGTTGGGCGGAGTAATACTTGGCTTGTCCCCAGAATTGGAGAGCGTGTAAGTGGAGAATTTCAGGGAGAAAATGATCGGTATCTAATCGGCTTTGGCGTTTGTAGGCTTCCTTGATGTATTTTAAACCTTTCTGGTAATCCATAAGGTTCCAACAACATCTCGCCATTAACATGAATGACTGGATAGCGCCCTCTTCAAACAGAACTTGCTCTGATCTGACTAGGCATTGTTGTGCAATCTCTAGGATCACCAATGGCTCAGAATCAACGCGAGTTTTGAGTTGTTCTAGTTCGGTTTCAAGAAGGTACTGATTTTTGTCCAAGGCTTAGATCCATAATTATCGAACATATTGATAACACAATCATTATAGGAGTGTGATTGATGATAAGCATCAATTATCTCTCGCTGAGCATAAAGGGGACACGTATCTTTTCCAATTTTGGGTGTTATCTCATGCTTTTGCTTTGAAATCAATGAGTTCTAGAGTGCTTGTCTAGATGGTAAATTTCTATGAAAGCAATTGCTTAAGAGTTAATGGCTGCTCTGTCACACCTAAGCGTTGTGCTGCCGTCAACCCTTGCTTATCTTGGTAGCACAGATTGTGCCAAGATCTAAATATGTCGAGTAATGGAAGAATGCCCCCAGGACGAAGTTTACGTCTTGGCTCATTGATGAAGCTATCAAATAACAACTGAAAACGTTGTTGATAGAACTTTGTTTGCTGAATTGAAGCTGTATTAAGCCACTGTTTTGGTTCTGGATTATTACCCGTTAGGTAGCAGATACCTTTTTGACTGTCACCTTGACTCGCGATAGCCCAACGATCGCGCCACCAACTCATATGAACGATGTCGATCTTTTCAAAATTTTGGTCATCTTGCCAACCTGAGTCTTCCTCTACATACATAAGGTCAACATTTTGACTCTGAATACGCGGCAAGCAAACGCTTAGAGCGGCAGATCTTAGTAATGGATCTTGTGGCATATAGATCGTGACATGCTTATTCTCGTCACACATATCAAGCACGTGTAGGAAGTGAGCATAGGAAGTATAAGGCGGTCGAATTAGCGCGCCTTTCGAAGGGTAACTGAATGTCGTAAGGTTCCCCATTGGGTCCTCTACATTGCCTCTCGCAAGAATTACTTGATATTGCTGCTCAATGCGCTCTTTCAGTTTGTCAGACGGCTGAGGAAGTTCGAGATTCGCTTCTGAAGAGTGCTCTTTAGATACAAAGCGTGCAACGTCATCATAAGGGTTGTGATCAGCACTTCCAGATGGTTCTTCATTTTGAGAGTAATTTACGTGTTGGCAAAGGATGTAGCCAGAGTGTGCCTCGCCAGTCGCTATCCATACCACACCATTGTTGCTTTTCGGTTGCAGGCGTTGGTAGTGAGAAGCGAATTCGTAATCTTTAGCATGGTTGACCCAACGAGCATCGATCATCGCTAACTTGCGACGACAGCGACTGGCGATATGGTCAACATGATCATAGAAAGTCTTTGGATTGATCTCTAACTTTCTACAAATTTCACGTACTGAATACCCCATGAACAATAAGCCCATGAGGTTCTCTTGAAACTGAAGTTTTTTGTTGGATCCTGACCACTTATCAACGAAGGTTGATTGGCAGTCTTTGCATCTGTAACGCTGCCTATCGCCACTGTAGCCGAAGGCATGATAAAGATGTTTGTGGGTATGAACCGATAAGCCAAAGTTATCGCAATCATCATTACGACAAGCAGGGAGCCCGTCGCTGTGAAGTTGTCTTAGGCGATGAAGTTCGCTTAACACTTCACGATTGTTAAGTAAGGGGGGGAAAGCTCCACATTCACGACAAACCATCGCTGGACGCTTAGGGTTTGCGTGTTGCAAAACATACCGTTTTGCATCGCTCAAGCCAAAGTTGTCACACGCCAATGTTTTACAAAAGTTGAGTTGCAAACCATCCGCATCTTTTGGCAGCTTGTCGTTAGACACGATCTCCCCCTCGGGATTATTTGAGCAGCCAAGTGAGCTTGGCTGCGGGGTAACGCTTTTCAATGTATCTTATCAATTCGTTAGATGTTGATTGCAGTCTCTAGAGCAACTTTCATCATGTCGTTGAAAGATTTTTGACGATCTTCAGAGCTTAGTTTCTCACCACGGATGATGTGGTCAGATACTGTTAAGATAGTTAGGGCTTTAGCACCAAGATCCGCAGCAACACCGTAGATACCAGCTGCTTCCATATCAACACCAAGGATGCCTAGCTTTTCCATTTTTTCGAAAAGGTCAGCTTCTGGAGTGTAGAAAAGGTCTGCAGAGAATACGTTACCAACTTTAACTGGAACTTCTTGTGCACGTGCTTGGTTTACGGCTTCTTCTAGAAGACCGAAATCAGCGATTGCCGCGAAGTCATGGTTGTTGAAACGAATGCGGTTTACTTTTGAGTCAGTCGATGCACCCATACCGATAACAACGTCCATTAGTTTAACGTCATCACGTACCGCACCACAGCTACCTACGCGAATAACGTTCTTTACGCCGTACTCAGCAATTAGCTCATGTACATAGATGCAGCACGATGGAATACCCATACCGTGGCCCATTACAGAAACTTTCTTACCTTTGTAAGTGCCTGTGTAACCAAACATGTTGCGAACGTCACAAACTTGCTTCACGTCATCAAGGAATGTTTCTGCAATGTATTTTGCGCGAAGCGGGTCGCCTGGCATAAGTACAGTTTCTGCGAAATCACCAGCTTGAGCATTAATATGAGGTGTAGCCATGGTCGTTCTCCAAAGTTTTAACGGTAATTATAGGAACAGGGTTTTATTAATTACCGATTCTGTTGAATTGAATTCGTTTTGTTGAGGCAATATTAGCGAGTTAAAACGAGGATCCGTGAGATGTTTGTCACAAATTTGCTCTACCTTTAAAGTATTATTCATATAGATAACCAAATATGTTGAAAGTTTAGAGGCAATCGATTTTGTGTGGTTAAATTACGCTATGTCCAGAAGAAAAACGACAAATAAAAGCCTGTTGCATATCAGCTTGGAGCAACAATACGTTGTCGCGACGTTTGATCAGCGATAATCTAAACTTTGATAAAAAGACAAACCAAGGAATTGTATGTCGTATTGCGCTAACTCGACGCCTTTGCACTCAATGAGAACACAGATACGTAAGGTAGCTTTACCTCTAGTGAGGGTCTCCTTGTTTGTGGCAGCGATGGCTTCGTCGTGTGTGTCTGCTGCAACTTTTGAGTTGCCGCCAACTGAAAGTCGTATTGTCGGAAGAATACAGCAGCATGAAGTGGCAGCGGGCGAAACGTTGGCCATCATTGCTAAGCAATACGATATTGGTTTTCTCTCTTTAATGGCGGCAAACAAAGGCGTTGATCCTTTTCTTCCTGCTGAAGGTTATGTGTTAAGTATTCCTAGTCGTCTGATTCTGCCGGATACGCCGAGAAAAGGCATTGTGATTAACCTTGCCGAGTTAAGGTTGTACTTCTTTGAACCTGAGAAAAATCAGGTGCACGTATTTCCTGTTGGCATCGGTCGAGTGGGGCGAGATACCCCAGAGATGATCACTAAGATAAGCCAAAAAAGACCCAATCCGACTTGGACGCCTCCAAACTCAATTCGTAAAGAGTATCTAGAGAAAGGGATTGAGCTACCAAAAGTGGTTCCTGCTGGGCCGGAAAACCCTCTGGGCGAGTATGCATTACGACTTGCTTATGGTGCAGGTGATTATCTGATACACGGCACCAATAAAGACTTTGGGATAGGCTTGCGAGTCAGCTCCGGCTGTATCCGTATGGAACCTAAAGATATTGAGTGGCTTTTTGAACAGGTTAGTCGTGGTGAGCAAGTCACAATAATCGATGAGCCTATCAAAGTGTCTTTAGAGCCAGATAGAAGCGTGTTTGTTGAAGCTCACGAACCATTGACGCGAAGCGACGGCTCTAAGAAATTATTGCAAATCCCCGTTGAATTAAAATGGTGGCTTGAAGATGCAGATCTACCAAATTCAAAAGCGAAAGCGGTGATATTTGCTCAAAATGGCGTGCCTGTTGAGATAGCACCACCTGTGATTGAGTTCTAATTTGATTGCCTCTTCTGTAATAAGGGGCGTTTATCTTTGTTTACTCGAATTAGTAACGCCCAAAAAAAGCACCACATCCGTTAAGAGGTGGTGCTGTCTATTTACTGCATTTTGCGACTGATTTAATCTACAGCTTAATCGCACTGAGCTCTCAAACTATTTAGTGTAAGACTCTGCGATGTTGTCGATACGGTCGTTAGCACGATCCGCTTCTTCTTTTGCTGCCATAGCGGCTGCAGCTGCTTCTTGAGCTTTCATTTCAGCTGCCGCTTTATCGCCTTTAAGTGCTTCAACTTCACTGGTTAGCTCAGCAACTTGGTTAGTCAATTGATCCATTTGTGACATTGCAGCTTCTTCTGGCTCAGAAGAACAACCAGCTAAAATGAAAACTGAGGCTGCAGCTGCGATTAACGTCTTATTCATAAGAACTCCTTGCTTATTTATCATCAAAAGATGCGCTATACATTCTTTATCATATAGTCGCTTCATTAATGATTGTAGCGACTAATTTTTTAACTGCAAAAACAATAACTAGAGAAATTACTAAATTTTTGAGGTAATTAGCTGAGCGTCACGTTATGTCTCGTTTATGAGATGAAGGGGTGAGAGCCGGTTTTGATGTGTTTTGGAGAGTTATTTCTTTACGATCAATGCATACAATGTGCTAGCAAACGAGAGATAAAGGGATAAATTTTCTGTGATCTCTATCCTTATAAAGTACTTTCGCGGTATCATGTCACGTTAAATTAATTTTATTCAATACCATCATGACTGGAGAGTCCTTTGCACTTTAAAGATTTAGGCTTAGATAACCGCTTACTGAAGAACTTAAAACATTACGACTTCAAGAAGGCGACAGAGATCCAATCAAAAGCGATCCCTGTTGCTATTGCTGGTAAGGATCTATTGGCTTCATCAAAAACGGGATCAGGAAAAACATTGGCGTTTGTGTTGCCAATGATTCATAAAGCATTAAAAACAAAAGCGTTTTCTGCTAAAGATCCTCGTGGTGTAATTTTGGCTCCTACTCGTGAGCTAGCAAAACAAGTTTATGGCGAGCTGCGTAGCATGCTTGGTGGTCTGTCTTACGAAGCGACACTTATTTTGGGTGGTGAAAACTTTAACGACCAAGTTAAGGCTCTGCGTAAGTACCCTCGCTTTATTGTTGCGACTCCAGGCCGTCTTGCGGATCACCTTGAGCACCGCTCACTGTTTTTAGATGGTGTTGAAACGCTGATCCTTGATGAAGCTGACCGGATGCTAGATTTAGGTTTCGCACCTGAATTGCGTCGTATCGCGAATGCAGCTAAACACCGTCGCCGTCAAACGTTGATGTTCTCTGCGACACTTGATCACGCGGAAGTGAACGACATTGCAAATGAAATGCTAGATTCGCCTAAACGCATCTCAGTGGGTGTTTCTAACGAACAGCACCTTGATATCACTCAGAAGTTTTACCTGTGTGACCATCTCGATCATAAAGAAGCAATTCTGGATCGTGTTATTGAAGAAGCTGAATACCGTCAGGTGATGATCTTCACGGCAACTCGTGCTGATACTGATCGCCTAACCGAGAAGTTAAACGAGAAGAAGCTTAAAGCGGTGGCATTGAGCGGTAACCTAAACCAAACGCAACGTAATGCAATCATGAGCCAGTTCGAGCGTGCGGTTTACAAGATCTTGGTAACAACAGACGTTGCTTCACGTGGTATCGATATTCCAAACGTAAGCCACGTTATCAACTTTGATATGCCTAAGCATACAGAAGAGTACGTGCACCGCGTCGGTCGTACTGGTCGTGCGGGTAACAAAGGTGATGCAATCTCTTTGGTTGGTCCAAAAGACTGGGATAGCTTTAAGCGTGTTGAGCTTTACCTTCAACAAGATCTTACTTTCTCTGTACTTGAAGGTCTAAAAGGTAAATTCAAAGGTATTAAGCCGCGTAAACCTGCTTTTGCTAAAGGCGGTCCTGCGAAGAAGAAAACCAACACTCAAGCTAAGAAAACGCCGAAAAAACCGGTTAAGCGCGATAAGAGCTTCCACAAGAATGTGGCAGTGGGTGATACAGTATTTATCCCTAAGAAGAAAGTTGCGCCAAAAACTGACGACGAGTAATCAACTCGCGTGAGCTAAAAGATTATGTTTATAAATACAGATCTTTATACAAACTAGCGTAAATAAAAACCGCCGATGAAGGGCGGTTTTTTTGTATCTGGTTTCTGCACCTGAGAGGTGTTGTCTCAGGCCTCAGAGTCATTCGAAAAGCATTAGAAATCAAAGGTTGAGAATGAATACGCCAAAATATGGTCGGCAATGTATTTGTGGGTGGCGGTCGTTGGGTGTGTTACTCCCCAGAAGACATAGCTGTCTGATCCGTGCGCTGCGCAATCATTGGTTAAGCTGTGACTTTTTAGGTAGTCGGCTGCTGAGCTTCTATTGATATTAAGGCAGGCATCACTCGCGTTTCGAAAGCCATGTTGCTCTGGATTATCGGTAATGCTGGCGAACAACGCACTCGCATCGAACAACACCACGTTTTTACCCATGCTTTGGTAATACTTGGCCTGCGTCTTGATGAATTGATTGAACTCTAAAATCTTGCCACGAACTTTAATGATCTCTTGTTCAGTTGAGTATTTGAATTGAGGTGCTTTGGTTGCATCGGGCAAGGTGAACAGCAGGATATTGTTTGCACCAGATTCCGTTAAGCGTATCAAAGCGCTGCTGAAATCGGCCTTTACATCGGCCACTTCTCGGTTGTAGTTCATAAAGTCATTGAGGCCAAACTCTAAAGTAAACAACGAGTTTTCTGGGCGGTAGTTTTTGGCGATTTTCATATAGGTTAAGTAAGAGGTGACTTGGTCATATACTCCGGTTAATGCGACGTATTGATTGGTGCCAGCAGCCCCACCTACTGCCCAGTTATAAAGAGGCACATCTTTCGCCTTGGCTAAATACTCTGTCCAGACTAAACCGTTTGAAAAGTGCCCTAAAAACCATGAGTTAGCGTTCGGGAAAACCCATTGAGAACCGTTAAATAGGTTACCGGTGTCAGAAAGACTATCACCGAAGGTGACGATACGGTTGATGGTGTTCGCTTGGACAACGTTGTCATTTGTCCAAATCGAGTGGTTATAAGAGAAGCGATTGTCTGCTGCAAAGTAAGTGATGTCTGCGGCGTCATGTTGGATGTCGAGCGTCTGTTCACAACGCTGCTTGATTTCAGATTGAGGAGCGTCACTGTAGAACATGTTCTTGAAGGATACAGAAGACCACCAGTATCCATTGATTGTGTAGTAATCACCATTTTCCTTTTTCGCCCATTTCCAGTCGGTGGCTGGAGAGTCATGTGAGGCATCGGTTCGATACCAGCATCGAACATAAGAATAGGTCTCTGAACCTTGTGTACTAAATACTTGCGCGGATGTAATGGATTCAGGTGTCGGTATTGAATCTTCAGCAGCATAAGCGCCAAAAGGCAGGGTTAATGCGAGTATAAAAGCCGTATTTTTCATCACTGTATTCTCTTTTATATTTAGTGAGCCAAACAAAACGTTGTTGCTTGTGACTGTTTTAATAACTAAATTTCAGATAACTGGTATGACCTATATCTAAAACCAATAGCTCTCGTCAATACATTCAGGTTGTTAGCTGCTCATAACTGGCATAAGTGTCAAAGTTTCAACCACTTTTTGATTGAAAAACAATGGCTTCGAAGTGAAATGGCTAATATCTAACATTTGATTTTAACTAACTATCGCAGGCAAACACGTCGTCATTGACCGGTATGTGATGACTTGTCTATTGAATGCTAAATGAAAACGTTATCAGAAGGGTGGGAGGTAAATTATAATTTAATCAGTAGCTTACCCGTTGGTAATATCAAGCGACGTTGCATTTTCTATGTTCATCACAATTGTTTAATTCAAGTTCAATATCACAAATATCAAGTTGTTACTTTTTGTTTTATAAAATCATCATCTACGGTTTCTTTACTCATCAGAGGTCTAATCTGTTTAAGGAAAGAGCATTGAAAAAGATATTAATTTGGACGATAGCCTGCCTATCCAGTTTTGGCGTCTATGCCGGAACAAGCGCATCAGCATTAGAAACCAGCGGATACACTGCAACGAAATACCCTATTATGTTGGTACACGGCTTGTTTGGTTTCGATACATTAGCAGGCGTGGATTACTTCTATGGCGTACCGGAGTCTCTAACTAAAGATGGTGCGAGCGTATACGTTGCTCAGGTTTCTGCTACCAACAGTTCCGAAGTTCGTGGTGAACAGTTACTCGCTCAAGTTGAGACGCTGTTAGCCGCGACAGGCGCAAGTAAAGTGAATCTAGTTGGTCATAGTCACGGTGGTCCTACTGCGCGCTATGTCGCATCGGTTCGACCTGATCTTGTTGCTTCGGTGACGAGCATTGGTGGTGTTCATAAAGGCTCGAAAGTAGCCGACCTCGTACGTGGAACCGTATCAGAAGGTTCAGCCGCGGAAGGTATTGCGGTTAAGTTGGCTGGTGGATTGACGACGCTCATCAACCTGTTATCTGGTGGAACGGATCTTGACCAAGATGGCCTTGCATCGCTTGAAGCGTTGACCACTGAAGGTTCGCTTGCATTCAATCAGTTTTACCCTGAAGGCGTTCCGACGTCTGCGTGTGGTGATGGTGAATGGCAAGCAAACAACGGTGTTTATTACTATTCATGGACAGGATCTTCCACTTTTACCAACCTTCTTGATCCTACCGACGGAGCGATGACAATCCTTGGTTTAGCTTTTAATGAACCTAATGACGGGTTAGTGGGAGCATGTAGCGCGCATTTGGGCAAAGTGATTGGTGATGACTACAAAATGAATCACCTAGACGAGATCAATGGACTATTGGGTATCCACCATCTTTTTGAGACAGATCCAGTGACCTTATATCGTCAGCACGCCAATCGATTGAAGTTGGCCGGCCTTTAGGTAGCACTAACCGTTTATTAAGAGAATAAGGAAAGTATGATGAAAAAGATCGCCATTTTGTCGATAACCACGATAGCCCTGATGAGTACAGCGGCGGTCTTTTTATATCTAAAGAAGGAAGATACAAGTTCATATAATAACAGCGAACAAAGCGCTTCTTCATTGAAGGTTAGCTCTCAACAAGATACCGAAATCGATAGTGCGTCAGCTAAAGACATGATGGAATATTTCGTGTCAGGCAATACAGAATTAACCCTCGAAGATATTCGCGACAATGTGGCAAAACACCACGAGCAATCACAAGCTACGATTGTCGATGAAGCACTGTTTGCCAAGTATCTTGAGTACAAGTCGGCACTGACAGCATTAGACGTGCAATTCGACAACACCTCTATATCCGCTGAGGACTTACGCGCACTGAATCAAGCTCTCCTCGATCTTCAAGCACAGTTTTTCAGTGAGAGCGAGATAAGTATTTTGTTTACCCATGACAACAGAATGAGGGAAATCGCTTTAGAAAAGTTACTTCTGAAACAAGAAGGGCTAGACGAGTCAGAATATCAGCAAAGGCTTGAGTCTTATCTATCTGAACAGCCAGATTACGTTCAAGCCAGTCATCAAAATCAGGTGTTATTGCAGCAATTATCTAGCTCTAAGGGCTTAGATGAACAAGGCCTGTACTTGAAGAGAAACGAACTGGTTGGCGAAGAAGCGACACAGAGGCTCGAAGCGCTTGATCAACAAAGGGCGGACTTTGATGGAGCTTTAGAAATTTACTTTGTTGAACGAAATGACATTTTGAATGACCCTGCACTCTCTAAAATTGAGCAACAAGAGACTATCGCACAGCTTCGGACTACGCATTTTCAGTCAGAACAACTTCGAAGAGTCGAAGCGATTGAAAGAATCAGAGCTGCTGAGAGCGATCAGTAATCTCCAGCAATTAAAAAAGCCAACTACTGATGACTCAATAGTTGGCTTAATAATGAAGGTGGGTTACTGCAATCTATACATGCTAAGTAAGTGCTTACATTTTAAGGCTTAAAGTTTGTATCTTAGAGCCTATGCCATAAGCCGTTACAGCTGAACCTTAAAGATTATTCGCCCTTAACCCTTACCCCTTAAACCTTAAAGAAGCCCAACTGCTGCTTTTGTTGTTCAGCGAGGTTTGATAACTCGTGGCTTGCTGCTGCTGCTTGGGTAATGCCGGTTACGTTTTGGCTTACTAAGCTGTAGATATTTGAGATATTACGGTTAATGTCTGAAGTCACTTGGCTTTGCTCTTCTGCAGCAGCGGCGACCTGAGTGTTGATTTCCGTGATATCCGTTACTGAGTTCGCAATGCCGGAAAGTGCAGAGCTTACCTCACCCGAAAGCGTCTGGTTATGCTCCAGCATAGACAGCGAACTGCTCATACTCTCATTCGCGTTTCCAGATTGAACCTGCAAGCCTTCAATGATGGTTTGGATTTCCTTGGTCGAATCTTGTGTACGTGCTGCTAGCATTCTCACTTCATCAGCTACAACCGCAAAACCACGTCCGCTTTCACCTGCACGAGCGGCTTCAATGGCAGCGTTAAGCGCAAGAAGGTTAGTCTGCTCTGAGATGCTTTGAATAACCTCAATGACATTACCAATCTTCTCTGAGTGCTCTTTTAGCGTGCCAACAACGTTCGCAGCTTCGCTAAGCTGAATCGCCATTTGCTCGTTTGCTTGGTTACTTTCATTAAACAAGCTCATGCTGTGTGTCGCCATTTCGTCAGCTTGCTTAGACGCGGAGTCGGCTTGTACTGCATTTTCGTTGACGTTTGCTGCTGTGCTCTCAAGTTGATTCACGGCAGAAGCAACTTGTTCCACTTCTTGCTTCTCTTGGTCTGAGTTCGCACTTGATTGTGTCATTACAGCAGCTAGTTCAGTCGATGCTGACGCAACTTCGATGCTGATTCGAGACAGTGAACTTACCGTGTCACGCAATTGCTCAACGGATTTGTTTACGTCTTGCGCAAGACGTGAGATCTCATTGTCTCCATGTTCTTCGGCTTTTACTAGCAGGTTACCTTTTGCTACTTCGCGCATGGTTGCCTGAATATTGTTGATTGGTTTAACAATGATGCCAGCCAGTGTCCAGCTAATAACAAGAGCAATAGAAAGAATCACTAAAAGCCCAATAGTCGCAGTATTTAGGGTGCTAGTGTGTTGCTGACCATTGGTATGGACTTGTTGAGTAGCAAGCAAGTTTAGCTTTTTAGAAAGACTGTCGATTGCTTTTACCATTTCGTTACCTGCATGGCGGTATTGGTCAATTGCCGTTTGGTAACGAGTATCAAAGTCAGAAGTTAGCACTGAATTACCGTGTTTTGCTTTTAACAGGGGAAGCATGGTATTGCGTGAAAAGTTAACGTAATGGTCCATCGCTTTGCTCATTGCTGCGACTTCATCTTGCATACCTGGCACTGTGTCTAATGAGCTCAGTAGGCGTGAGTTTTGATCGCGTTTTTGATTAAGCGTTTCAACGAGTGTGTTTACATCATCAGGGTTGAACAAGCTATAGATTGCTTTGATGCGCATGCCGTAACTATTGTCGACGATTTCGCTGAGTTCTTCTTTATGTAGAATGAGTTGATCTGTTGCTGTTGATACATCTTTAAATGCGTTTTCCAGCTTGTCACCTCCGATGATGACACCCGTCAAAAGTAATACGACGGAAAAGAGTACTGGAATAAGAATTTGTATTTTAATTGATAAGCCACTGAGAAGTTGGCGCATGAATTGTCCCTCTATAAATAAGTAAATGAGCCGATGCAATTGCTTTTATTATAATTATCCCGTGATTCTAACTACTGAGAATGACAATTCAATCAGTAATACATTCGATTTAGATATATGCGATAGGTAATTGATAAATTACGGTTATTTATTGTGCAAAATGAGCGTTTTTCTTTATTTCTCTATGGTTTTCCCGTTATGGTTTGGTGTGTGGTAATTGGTAATATTCGGTATTGGTGGAATGTTGAACGATTTGGGTTAAATAGATTGAAATAAGTGTTTAACGTTTATGAGTTATTTAAACTTATTGCTTCAAGGTTATTTGACACGAAAAAAGACGAAAATAAATGTCAGCTGTCATATAGGCTTCAATTTAATGAAACACAACTGTCACATTCAGATTCTAAAGTGGGCACCGTTCAAGTTAAACACAACGGCAATAACGCCACTTAAGGAAATTTGTGATGAAAAAGACAGTTATCGGTGCAATCGCTCTTTTAGGTGCACTAACAGTGACTCCAGCTTCAGCTAAAGAAACTATTTCAGCAGTTGGTTCAAGCAGCGTGACGCCACTGATGGAAGTTTTCTCTGAAACATACATGAAAACGAATTCAAACGTATTTATCGAAGTACAAGGTCCAGGTTCGTCTGCTGGTGTTAAAGCGGCGAAGAACGGCAGTGCAGATTTAGGTATGTCTTCTCGTAACCTTAAAGATAGCGAGAAAGAAACAACACTCGTTGAAGAAGTGGTTGCTCGTGACGGCATCGCAGTCGTGGTTAACCCTAAGAATGGTCTTGACGGTCTAACGGCTGAGCAAGTAACAGCTATCTACAAAGGTGAAGTAACAAACTGGAAAGACGTTGGTGGTGCAGACAAGCCAATCGTAGCAATCACTCGTGATACAGCATCGGGTACTCGCGGTGCATTCGAAGACATCATGTCTCTTAAAATGAAGATTTCTGGCACGAAAGTATCAGCAATCTCTCAACGTGCTCAAGTTGCTAACGGTAACGGTGCACTAAAAACAATGGTTGCATCTAACCCTTACGCAATCGGCTATATCTCTTTAGGTACAGTAGATAACTCAGTAAACGCGCTTGCAATTGACGGTACTGAAGCATCTGTAGACAACGTTAAGAACGGTTCTTACAAAGTAGCTCGTCCTTTCCTAGTACTTTACAAAGAAGGTAAGCCTTCTTCTGAAACTCAAAAGTTCCTAGATTGGATGCTAACTGACGAAGCTCAATCTCTTGTTGAGAACAAAGGCTACATCTCAGTTAACTAATCTATATCTCAATTAATTAAATATTGCTCAGCCTACCTTTTCAGGCTGAGCCTTTTCTATCCCACTTCGAGTTAATCCGTACGCTTAGACAGCGTGTTAAGGATTTCGATATGTGAGACTTGTTATGACCATCGCAACGAATAGTGAACAGCTTATGAATAGCGAAGCGACTCAACTGAAACGCGGCTTACGTAAAAAGAAGCGTGTAGATTGGAAAGAGCGTATTTTTCACGGCTTATTTCTTACTAGCGCAATCATCGGCATCGTATCCCTTGCTGTTATTGCTTTTTTCATCGTTAGAGAAAGTATCCCTGCGTTCCAGGAAGCGGGCCTATCGGGCATCGTGCTAGGACAGAACTGGCTACCACCAGCACTTTACGGTGTTGCAACCATGATTGTGGCATCTGTCGTATCGACATTAGGCGCGGTAGTGGTTGGTGTGCCGATTGGTGTATTAACGGCAATCTTTATTGCTGAAATCGCGCCAAAGCGTCTGGCGGACATCATTCGTCCTGCTGTCGAATTGCTAGCGGGTATTCCTTCGGTAGTTTACGGCTTCTTCGGCCTCGTTATTATCGTTCCCCTGATTCAAAACGTATTTCAAGTGCCTGCGGGTAACACGATTTTGGCGGGTATTATTGTTCTGGGTGTGATGATCCTTCCGACGGTAATTACGGTTTCTGAAACCTCAATCCGTGCTGTACCAAGAACGTACAAAGAAGGTTCTTTAGCGTTAGGTGCTTCAAAAATCTTTACTATCTTTAAGTTGCTCGTTCCGGCTGCTCGCTCAGGCATTATGACGGGCGTAATTTTGGGTATTGGCCGTGCTCTTGGTGAAACGATGGCAATCATTATGGTGATGGGTAATGCACCGGCAATGCCTGAAGGTATCTTAGATTCAGCTCGTACACTAACCGCGAACATTGCGATTGAAATGTCTTACGCGAGTGGTATTCACGCAAGTGCGCTCTATGCGACGGGTGTTGTTCTCCTTGTTTTCATCATGTCTCTGAATGCAATTCTCCTTTACTTGAACCGTGAGAAGGCGAGGTAACATTATGTCTTTAGAAAATAACGTAGCACCTCAAACTAATCCTACGAACCCGCAAGGTAAGACGATGAATAAAATCGCGTTAAAGAAAGCCCGCGCACGTAAAGACGCCGTTCTGAGTGGTTTTATATGGGCTGCTGCCGCGTTAACGGTGGGCTTCTTGTTCTGGATTATGTGGTACATCCTCTCAAACGGCTTACAGCACGTTGATTGGAATTTCATCACGGATGACTACACGCGAACGGGCGATGAGCACGGCATTTTTCCGATGATCATCTCGACCATCTACATGGTTATTGCTTCGATTGCGGTTGCGGCGCCATTGGGTATCATGACGGCAATCTACCTGACTGAATACGCAAAAGTAGGCAGTCGCTTAGTTAAGATCATTCGTTTTTGTACCGAGTCATTAGCAGGTATTCCGTCAATCATCTTCGGTTTGTTTGGTATGACATTTTTCGTAGCTATTTTAGGTTTAGGTTTCTCTATCCTATCGGGCGCGTTGACATTGAGTATCTTGATTCTTCCAGTGATTATTCGTACTACTGAAGAAGCATTGATGGCGGTATCTCAAACTTATCGCGAAGGCTCTTATGGTTTAGGTGCTTCTAAAATCTACACAATCTGGCGTTTGATTCTACCAAGTGCAATGCCGGGTATTATCACTTCAGTTATTCTGAGTATTGGTCGTGTTATTGGTGAATCAGCGCCAGTATTCTTGACCGCAGGTATGGTTGCTCGTATCCCAGATTCATTATTGGATTCTGGCCGTACATTAACCGTTCACTTATATAAGTTAACGACGGAGCTATTTACCATTGAAGAATGGAATCAAGCATACGGCACAGCAACAGTACTGATTGTTCTTGTACTGCTGATCAACACACTCACGAAGTTGATCGCAAGACGTTTTAATACTGCAACTTACTAAGCAGGGTTTTCTAGAGCCAAATGAGCTCCTAAAACAAAAACAGTACAGACTTTGACGAATTACGAGATTACGAATATGAACAAATTTAATATTAAAGACCTAGACCTTTTTTACGGCGAAAACCAAGCGCTTAAATCAATCAACCTACCCGTACCAGAGCGCCAAGTGACCGCTTTGATTGGCCCGTCGGGTTGTGGTAAATCAACGCTATTACGTTGCTTGAACCGAATGAACGATCTTATTGAAGGTGTAAAAATCACCGGCCTTCTTGAGATGGATGGCGACAACATCTACGGCAATATAGATGTGGCTGATCTACGTATCAAAGTCGGCATGGTTTTTCAAAAGCCAAACCCATTTCCAATGAGCATCTATGAAAACGTGGCATACGGATTACGTGCTCAAGGGATCAAAGACAAAAAGCACATTGATGAAGTGGTTGAAAGTTCACTTCGCGGCGCGGCGCTTTGGGATGAAGTGAAAGATCGTTTGAAAGCACACGCATTCGGTTTGTCTGGTGGTCAGCAGCAGCGCCTGTGTATTGCTCGCACCATCGCAATGCAACCTGACGTAATTTTGATGGATGAACCTACTTCAGCACTTGATCCAATTGCGACTCATAAAATAGAAGAGTTGATGGAAGATCTGAAGAAGAACTTCACTATCGTTATCGTAACGCACTCAATGCAGCAAGCCCGCCGTATTTCAGATCGCACGGCTTTCTTCCTAATGGGGGAGCTTGTAGAGCACAACGAAACCAGCGTTATCTTCAGCGAACCAAAAGATGATCGCACTAAAGGTTATGTAAACGGTGACTTTGGTTAATTGCTTAATCGATAACGTGGTCAATACCACTAACTGAAACGCAGGTTAGATAATCGATTCGATTTACAGAATTATCACTATAACTATAAGCGATGGAAGTTTTGCCCCACTTTAGGTGGGGCTTTTTTATGCTGTTAAAAAGCATCACATGTCGACGAAATTTTGGGCAGGAAATCCCATTTTTGTAGTCCTTCTCATGCTTGTGATAATGCAAAAGGTCAAATTGCGACCCACTTAACATCTCATTTTTAGTTATATTGATTGCATATCAAGGCTTCTGTATTTTTGCGTTATTCTTATTAGCCAATGGATCAACGCCGTGCATGTTAAAGCCTTTGCAAAACAGATATCTGCTACGCGTGACCACCGTTTATTGGCTGAGTCTCTGTTTGACTACCTGATTAAAATGCTTGGTCCCCAAGGGATCGGAATATTTTCAGAGCCAATACCAGAAAGCGACTCGTTACCGTTGTTTTCCTACGGTGAATTAACCTCTCTTGATCATTACCCTTCAACATTTTGGCCATGGGTTTCACAGTTCGACACTGCAGACGGTGTGTTACCGATGTCGCTCAATACGTGCAAGTGGGATCACAGTAAAGCGCTTGGTGGAGAGTCGTTCATCATGATGCTCGACAACGCCCCAGCCTGTAGAACTTATTTAATTATTCAAAATTGCATCGCAGAAAAAGTTAATCAAACCTTTGACCAAGGGCTGGATGGCCTTCAATTAGCGGCAGCTCGCTGGCAGTGTATTCGCGCAGAAAAAAATGCAGCTATCGAGATTAAGCATAGGGATACACGTGAAGCGCAATATCTTGATGAAATTAAGCTTCGAGAGTTGTTTGTCGAGAATATGAAATTGGTTCATCAGGTGGCGTTAGAGCTCTCGAACCCTGAATCATTGGATGCACTCTACAAAGCATCGGTAGAGGCGGTACGCGATAGACTTGGTTTTGATCGCGCCATATTTATGTTGCTTGATATGAAAAAGCGTTGCTTTAGTGGCACCTACGGCACCGATGAACTAGGAAAAACCAACAGCGAACATCACACTCAATATGACCTGCATCAGCTTGAATCGGAATATATCGAGGCATTGTCTGACAACCACACTAACTTGGTCGTTATTGAACAGGCTCCACTCTACACTGAAGGTAAGGTTGTAGGGCAAGGGTGGAATGGCATGCTTATTTTGCGTGAAGGGGATAAACCCGTAGGTTGGATTGCCATGGACAACTACATTCACCGCTCGCCAATCACCAATTACCAAAAGCAGATGCTTGAATCGTTCGGCTCTCTGCTGTCTCAGATATACATTCGTAAACGCCAAGAACTGAACATCCGAATGCTGCATTCGAGTATGGTTGAGTTGTCTCGCTGCGATAGCGTCAGTGCTGTGTGTAAGTCCGCCGTCAGTTTTGCTATTCAGCATTTAGGCATTGATCGATTAGCCGTTTTCCTTACCGATAAAAATTGCAGTTACATGCAAGGTACTTGGGGTACCGATATAAAAGGCGATATTGTCGATGAGTCTTATTATCGATCAGAGCTGGTAGAGCGTGACATTGTGTCTGCAGCTCGTACTTACCCTAACCAAGTCGCTTTTGAAGAATCGGTCCCTATTTATCATGATTACAATATTGTCGGGGTTGGCTGGACGGCAATGACAATGCTCACCACAAATACAGGCGTTCCGATTGCGTTTATCGCTGCGGATAATTTGCTAACACGAAGCCCTTTAACTTCACAACTGCGTGAAGTGATACGTATCTTCGCCTCTAGCCTTGCTGAAGTCTTACAAAGAACCATGGCGCAAGAAGAGATCAAAAAGCTCAATGAAACCCTAGAACAAGAGGTTAGCAAGCGAACTCAAGAGCTTGAAAATGCGAATGAACAGCTCGATGTAATTTCTAAACTCGACCCGCTGACTCGTCTTGGTAACCGCCGTATGCTGTCACAAGTTTTAGATGATCTGAATTGTGAGGAACACGGTGCATTTGCTACGCAGAATGAGGTCACCTTTGGGTTAATTCTTGTCGATCTTGACCATTTTGGTTTGTACAACAGTGTCTATGGCCATACTGAGGGGGATGTCGCTTTACGTGCCATTGGCAAGATACTGAGCACTCATGTTTACGGTGATCAAGAAACCTTCTGCCGTATCGGCGGTGAGGAGTTTATGTTGTTGATGATCGGTACCAATCACACAACAACAAAGCAGCGTGCAGAGTCGATTCGACAAAGTATTGAAGATGCAAAAATTCTCCATTGTAAAAGTAGCACTAGCCAATATTTAACCGCATCTGTGGGTTATGCATCGATAACTTCGGATCAGCGCCAGTTCGATTTTGATTTGTTGTATGGCAAGGCTGATAAGGCTTTGTATAAGGCGAAAGATTCAGGGCGAAATAGAGTTGTCTCGGCTATGAAGCGAAGAAAAGTTGCGGCTACACTGACTTAGTGTGGTATCTGTTTTTCCCGTTCTCAAAAACGACTGAAGCCGTGATGTTCACAATGTGGTCATCACGGCTTCATTTTTTCTGCCAGTTTTATTTTTTGGTTAATTAAAGCGTTTCTAGTGAACTTTTACGCGTTTTGTTAGAGACTCGCTTTGGCTTCTTAACTATTTTGATTGTCTCAGTAGGATCCCATGACTGACTTGGTGAGCCAGCTTCAGCATAGAGGCTCTGATTTAGCTTGGTGAGCTCAGCTTCGATTGTTTCTAACGTCTCATCACTCAAGTCTGGGTTTTCAGTTTTCCACTGTTCGAACAAAGTTCTCGTCTTCACACCATCTTTCATCTTCAGAGAGGCAATCAGCGCTTCTGCCGTATCGGATTGACGTTCATCTTTTTGCTTTGGTTTTACTGCTGTACCGCGGCGTGACCAGAAGTAGAAAGCAAACGCCGAGCTGATTAACCATAATGCTGCAAACAGAGCCGTTAGATAAGGCCACATTCCTGGTTTTTCAACGGTAACAATTGTCGGGCTGGCTTGCTGAGTTGGTGTTTCAATAACAGGAGGCGGCGTGCTTGAGGTTACGCGATCACTTGCCTGAACCGACAACTCAAGCCCAAGAGCTTTATTGGTCTCTTGTGATTGCGAATCAGTGTTAAACCAAGTTTGAGAAACATCAGGCAGGGAGATGCTTCCAGATTCCTTAGGGATTAGAACTTGCTTATACACCACGATAGCATTACCGGATTGGGTAGTGCCAAATTGCGGTTTCTCTTCATAAACACGCACCGATTTAGGGTAGGTGGTGTTCAGTTTTGGTAACTGGTGTTGAGTCAAGTTGCTGGCTGTCATTGTGATGGTACGAGTTAACGAATCACCGGCTTCCATTTCAATATTCTGCTTGTCGCCACCTAAAGTATTACTACCTGTCAGCTCATTGCCTTGGCTATCTGACCATTTCTGAATCAACTTGAAGTCCGATGTTGGTAACCACTCACCTTGATAGCCTTTTGGTACAGGTTTCACTGTGACATCTAAGGTTTCAACGGGCGTGTCGAGTTGGAAAAGGCGCGTTGTGCTTGAGTTGTTGGTTGAGTAAACAACAGCACCGGTTAACTTTGGCCCTTGAAGCTGAAATTGTCCTGCTTGTTGTGAGGATATATGGAAAGATTGCTGAACAACGGTGACTTCTTGTCCGTTGATAACATCTTGGAACTGTTTCGACTCACCGATGGGTTCCACGTCCAAATTTGATGAGTTTGGTAGAGAGATCTGGGGATCTTGTAATCTTCTTGGATCCGCTTTGATGATGAGCTTTACATCAAGCTCGGCGACTTCTTGTGGATACAAGATGTTTTTGCTGAGATTTAATTGGAATTCCGCCATATCACTCTGCTTTGGAGCGGCTTTATTAATCGAAACGTTGATGGTGATCGGTTGGGTTTTGGCACCTTCAATATCAAAGCTAGGTATTTCTAATCGGCCTAATCGAAGTGGGGCAAGGGTAATATTCCACTCGCTAGACACAGTGCGGCTACCATTGACGATTCGCATCGATGACCCAAAGCTTGGGGTGCCGACGTAGAAATTCTTCTGAAGGAAGGTTAGATCTAAAGCACCGGACGATACTTTTTCATCGGTCGCCACTCTAAGTAGGAAGACTTCATCTTTGGTAACACTGTTTTGCGAAACACTCGCCACAGCGGTCGCTGCGAATACAGAGTGTGACGAGAAAACACCGATTAGCAGTGTCAGTAGCATTGATAAAAATGGCTTGTTTAAAAATCGCATGGTTACCACTTTTTGTTTTGGTTGTTAGGGGCACTTTTTTGTCGTGCTTGTAGAATCATTTGCGCTTTAAGCAATTGGCTCGGATCACGAGCGCTTTCTACTTGCTCAAGTTTTCGCATATCAGGATCGCTCGACATAGGTTGACCGGATACTTGTGCTGCAGCTTGTTGAGCGTTGTTATCAGTGTTTTCCTTAGCAGTCTCTTGTGCTTGGGCTGCCTGAGATGCTGAGTCACCCTTGTCCTGTGACTGTTTATCTGCTTGATCCGCTTTGTTTTGTTGCACAGCTTGCTTGTCGCTTTCTTCATCCGCCTTGGAATCAGAGCGACTATCATCAGCTTGGCTTTGGTCAGTATTCTGATCTTGGTTTTCACTTTGATCTTGTTTGTTGCTTTGATCTTGGCTACCACTTTGACTTTGCGACTTCCCATTGTCAGCTGAGCTTTGTTGTTGATCCTGCGAGCTTTGCGAAGAATCGTCTTGCTGACCTTGCTGACCTTGCTGACCTTGCTGACCTTGCTGACCTTGCTGGTCTTGTTCGTTTTGGTCTTTGGACTCAGAATCGTCTTGCT
>NZ_JBGOOO010000001.1:70749-252573 GCF_041439695.1 Vibrio sp. FF266 | reverse complement strand
TGTTGCTGTTGCTGTTGCTGTTGCTGTTGCTGTTGCTGTTGCTGTTGCTGTTGCTGTTGCTTCTGAGCCTGCTCTACAATCTTTAGGTTCTTCTTCGCATAAGCATGTTCAGGGTTGCTTTCGAGAATACGTTGATACTCTTTTATCGCTTGGTCGTACTTACCTTGCTTTGCTTGTGCATTGGCGAAGTTGTAGCGAGCATCTTCGCCAGAAAGACCTTGTAGCGTCTGTTCGGCCGCTTCGAAATCACCGGCTTTGTATTGCGCGATGCCTTTCCATTCTTGTTGTTCGAATTGTTCTGCGGCTTGTTGAAAGTCCTCATCTTGATACAACTGATAACCCACTTGGTCATCGGTTTTCCAAGGATTTGCAAACGCAGTATTCGGTTGGCTGAACGAGACAAGTACAGCTAGGCCACACCAAATGACCCCTTTTCGAAATAGCCCAAGTGCAGGAAGTAACAGAAACGGCAATAACCAGAAACCGTTGTTCACTCTGGTGTTGAGTGAGTTATTGGTTTTAGTCACTTCTGATGTTGTCGCAACTCGGTCGAGGTAACTTGCGATGTGTTCAACGTCTGAGTTATCCAATTGCAATTCAGTGAATGTGCCGCCAGAGCGACGAGTCAGGTCGCGCATATTGTCTACGTTGGTTTTCGCAACCACGGTTTGTCCTGAGTCGGTCTGTAACATCGAACCTGTAGGTAACGAGATCGGCGCGCCGCTTTCCGTACCTACAGCCAAGACTGATAACGTCCAATTACTACCAGAGAGTAGCGAGTCGATATCTTTCTTCTCTTGACCATCAATATCATCAGCAATCAGTACTAGATCGCCTTGGTAGATATGAGCACGAGTCATCATCTCAATCGCAAGCTTAACTGCCGATGCTGCATTGCCGCCTTGGAAGGGCATGATATCTGGTGATAGGTTGGGTACGAGGTTCTTGATGGTGTTGATGTCAGACGTTAGCGGACTGATGGTGTAAGCATCTCCGGCGTATGCCACCATTCCCGTTAGGCCTTCTTTCCAGAGTGATAGTAGATCCAAAGCTTTGTATCGCGCCTGTGTTAAACGGTTTGGTTTAATGTCAGTGGCATACATAGACATCGACATATCCATGATCACAACTCGCGCCTGTGTTTTTTCAAAGCTTGGTTGTTCATTTTTTTCAAAGCTTGGACCGGCCAATGCGATGACACCGACCAACCACCAAACACCGAAATAAGTGCCGCGGTTTTTCGATGGCTTGCTCGATTCAGGAGCCAAATAACGGGCGATGTGTGACGCTAATAACCCTTGCTTGGATTGTCTCTTGCTAAGCCACCAAATAGCGGGCAGCACGGCAAGAGCCAAGAACCAATATGGGTAGATAAAAGTAAAGTTAGACATTGTTTCTCCTAATGGCTAACAGCATAAATGCGAAAAACATTGCCGCCAACAGTGGCCAGACAAACCACTCTTGTTGTGGTCGCCAGATCTTAGTGGCGTTCGTCACGGGCTCTAACTGGTTGATGGTGTCGTAAATCGTTGCCAGCTCTTTGCTGTCACGCGCACGGAAGTACTGACCGCCAGTGCGTTTGGCGATTTCCGTTAGAGTACGCTCATCCAAGTCTTGAGCAGTATTGACCTTACGAGTCATGAAGAACTCTTTGACCATCATTTCACCCGCACCGACACCCACGGTGTAAATCGTCGCGTTGTACTTCTTAGCAATATCCGCGGCTTCTAGTGGATCTAATACGCCTGCGGTATTGCTGCCGTCACTGAGTAGAATCATCACACGCTGAGGGGCGTCACTGTCGACAAAGGTTTTGGTGGCAAGGCCGATACCATCACCAATCGCGGTTTGAGTACCAATCAGCTTTAACACAGCCTGATTGAGTTGTTGTGAAAGCGTGTCTCTATCTAACGTCAGTGGCGTCTGCAGATAGGCGTGATCAGCAAATAGCACCAATCCGATTCGGTCGCCTTTTCGTCGCTCAATAAAGTCACTCAATACATGTTTCACCGCAGATAAGCGATCGATGTATTCGCCATTGAACTGCATGTCTTCTTGGCTCATCGAGCCGGAGAGGTCGACAACCAACATCAAGTCTCGGTGTTTTGGCTGAAACTCAACCGGTTCACCGTACCAAACTGGACGTGCCATGGCCGTTACCAATAAAAGCCAGATGATGACCGACAACGCCTTGGGTAAGCGACTGCTCGGTGTTTTGGTATTGCTGTCCTCGGGTAGAAATGGAAGCCTTAGGGCATTGTTCGATTCCGCCTTAGGCGAGAGCAAGTAAACAAGGATTGGCAATGGCGCTAGGAAAAACATCCACCACCAAACAAACTCGATATTTAGTAAGCTCGTGTTTAAAAGATCAGTCATAACGACCTCGCTTTGGAGGAAGGGCTTTACGAAGCCAGATTTCGCAGTCGTTAACCAATTGCTGTTGAGCCTTTTTCTGTTCGTCGGTCATTAAGGTTGCATCTTGGTAGAGCGCTTGTTGCCATTGCGATTGTTTTGCGGCGAACAAAGGTTTTGCCAATTGCGCATCTAAGAACGTCAACCAATCATCACCAGATAAGCCTGCCACTTTTTCGCGTGGGAAATAGCTTAGTGCTGCCTGACGAACGATGTCTTGAGCTGCACTCGGAGACAAGGTATTTGAAGGCTGACTATCACGAAAGCAAGCAAGTGCTTCGTTCTTCGCGTATTGGTTCTTTTGTCTTTTGTTTACAATGAAAAATACTAAGGCGATCAGAACGATGGCCGTGATAATGATTAACCACCAACCCCATGCCAAAGGCCACCATGACGGTGCGCTTGGCGTAATAATAGGGCTCAAGTCGAGAGGTTGATTCATGACTGAACTCCTGATACTTGGCTCATTAACGATTGCGCACAAGACAATGAACTGTATGGGATCGCCAAAGAAAGGCTCATTTGCATAAGCTGTTGTTGCTTCTGATCAAATGCGTGACTGAGCTTTTCCTTTTCCTTGCTTGATGAAAAGTTAAACCATTGCGTTTTATTGCCGTCGGTGATCTGTTTTGAACCTTTGAAAGCAGTGACACCTTGCTCTAATGGATCGTAAAAATGCACCAAGCGAACCCGATTATGTCGACGTATTTGATTGATAAGTGAGTAATTACTTTCGCTATAACGAACAAAATCACTGAGCATAATGATATCGCTGCCTTTCGGGCAAAGCTGATGAAGAGACTTCAGCCCATGCTCTAAGGTTGTGTTGCTGTGATTGTTTGGGTTAGTCAGCGCTGCGTTATTGATTTCTATGACTTTTTGTAAAATACGCAGCGGAGCGTGGTTGCTAGCACTGGGTTTAATCTCAATGATCTCTTGGCCAGTATCGATCACTGCACCAATACGGTCTTTTTGAGCGACGGTTAACCAGCAAAGTTGGCTGGCAAAGTGTGCGAGTTGAACCGATTTAAGCAACAAGGTTGAACCGAAAATCATACTGCTCGACAGATCTAAGAACAAAATCACAGGCTGTTCTCTTTCTTCAGAAAACAGTTTGGTGTGCGCCTTGCCTGTTCTCGCCGTGACGCGCCAATCAATGCTGCGGATATCGTCGCCCGCCTGATATTGACGAACCTCAGAGAAATTCATCCCGCGACCTTTACGATTGCTTTCGTGCTGGCCGTTAAGTTGCGACCACAGGCTCTTGGCTGGAGGCAACCAGCGAACAGACTGCGCTTTGTATTGCAGCAGTTCGTCCAGGTTTAACGTGACGCCGTCACTATGGTTGGGTAATTGATTCTTCATGCGCGTATCCCTATGCGCTACCAACCAACGAGAGAAGGTGTGCGATCACTTGGTTTGCAGTGACCCCTTCGGCTTGTGCGTGGTAGCTACGAAGCAGGCGGTGACGCAGTACAGGGAACGCCATCGCTTGAACATCTTGTGGAGTGACGTAATCTCGTCCTGCAAGCCAAGCGTGAGCGCGGGCACAACGGTCTAACGCGATGGTTGCACGCGGGCTAACACCCATGTCTAACCATTGATCAAGCTGGTCGCTGTATTGCTTAGGTTGGCGCGTCGCCATTACCAATCTGATGATGTACTGCTCAATGGTGTCTGCCATGTGAATGTTGAGCACTTCTTGGCGAGCTTCGAAGATAGTTTGTTGAGAAATAGGCTCTGGTTGAACTGGTTGATTGCCTTGAGCTTCGCCTCTGTTTAGGCGCAAAATCTCCAGCTCACTTTCCATGTCTGGATAAGCCACTTCTAAATGCAGCAAGAAACGGTCTAATTGAGCTTCTGGTAGCGGGTAAGTGCCTTCTTGCTCAATTGGGTTTTGCGTTGCCATTACCAAAAACAAATCGGGTAAGACATAGGTTTTTCGTCCCGCCGTCACCTGCTTCTCAGCCATCGCTTCTAGCATTGCGGCTTGCACTTTCGCCGGAGCACGGTTGATCTCATCCGCTAGAATAAGTGAGTTGAAAATCGGGCCAGATTGGAAAGTGAATTCTCCCGTTTCTGGACGAAATATATCGGTACCCGTTAAATCAGCAGGTAACAAATCTGGCGTGAATTGAATGCGGTGGAAGTCTCCCTCGACACAGTCAGCCAATGATTTTACTGCGCGAGTTTTTGCTAGCCCGGGAGGCCCTTCAACGAGGATATGACCATCGGCCAAAAGGGCTATCATCAGCTGCTTAACAAGCTCTTTTTGACCAATGATTTGAGACTCTAGATAGTTTTGAAGGACTTCGAAATTTGTTTTGTGCATTTTGGACTCTCTGGGTATCCATTTGATTTTTATTTTGAGTATTGGTCACTGATTACTAGAAAAAAGTTCCAGTACGTTTGTGGAATTTATTTTTTCAAAATTGGAATTATTTACAAGCGGTTAACGAGAAAAACCCACTAAGCCATGGTTTGTACCATATCAATCGTTTTTTATATATCAAAGCTTCATTGGTCTGTCGTTAAGTGAGCTTCGTGGAACCTTATTGTCCAGATAATTAAAATGAATGGTTACGTTTTACTGCATTAGTCTTGCTTATAGTTTTCTCTATAGAAGAATGATTGCTTTGTTTCACCATGCTTACAAATTTTTGCGAAATACCTCTCTAGTTTGATGGTGTTTGGCCGATATATGGTGGAGAGAGTGCACTACTGGTTTAAGTGCACCAAAAAATCCTGTTCAGGATATATAAATAACGAGCGATTCTTTTTAAAGGTCCAAATATGTTGAAAACTAACTCTCTGAGTATTAAACAAAAAGTTGTACTTGGAATTACCTTCGCAGTTCTTGCATCAACGGTGATTGTCGGTGCGATGGCACAAAAGCAAGCAAGAGATGTTTTGAGTCATCGATTAGTCGATATTGAGCTTCCGGGAATGTTAGAGCGAATTAATGGTGAAATTGACCGTGAAGTCTCTCAGCTATTGTTAGCTGCAGAACAAATTGCTTCGAATGAATTCATTTTTGACGCTATCGAATCGACCGATCGTGATGCCGTCTTAGAGAACAAGCTAGTAAAGCAATTGAACAATGTTCGTAACCAATACCAGCTAAATGATGCCTCGGTAGCAAACCGTCAAACGGCCTACTACTGGAACCAAGATGGCTTCTTGCGTCAACTCAATCAACAGCAAGATGGTTGGTTCTTTGGCTTTACGCAATCTGGCCAGCAGACAATGGTCAGTATGTTCCAAGAAGCGACAGGTGAAGTGAAAATGTTCGCTAACTACCAACAACCTTCTGGTTTAGCGATGTCTGGCTTATCGAAATCGATGGGTGACATGGTAAGTCTACTCAATAGTTTTAAGATCGAAGATACCGGTTTTGTTTTCTTAACGAATAGCCAAGGTGATGTTCAAATTCATCGCGAACGTTCGCTTAGTGATTCATCACTTCAACAACTTTACGGTCCTCAATCTAGTCAGTTGTTAAGCAAGTCAGGATTTAACCTGATTACAACGGAACATAAAGGACAAGAGTTGTTTGTCGCGAGTTTGTATGTGCCGTCAATGGATTGGTTCGTTGTTGGTGAAGTTCCGACGAGCGAAGTTTTTGCTGAGCTTGATGCAACGGCTAAACAGATGCTGATCATGACCGCTGTTGTAGCGTTAATCTTTATTCTGATGGGCGTGGTGCTAGCAAACAGTATTACTCAACCGATTAAACTTTTGGCTAAGCGATTCGGTGACCTTGGCGAAGGTGACGGTGACCTTGCTCAGCGTATCGAAGTGAAAGGCAACGATGAAATTGCACAGCTTTCAAAGGGCTTTAATGGATTCATCGAAAAGATTCACGAGTCGATGAAAGAGGTGTTTTCTACAAGCCAAGCACTTCAAGTCGCGGCTGAGAGTGTTTCTAATAAAGCACACATCACCCACGACAATAGCCAAGAGCAACGAGATCAAACTCTTCAGGTAGTTGCTGCCATTAACCAGATGGGTATGACAATCAGCGAGATTGCATCGAATGCGGCAACGGCTGCGGAAACGGCAACACAGGCTTCAGGCAATACTGAAGTAGGCCGATCTGTGGTAAATAAAGCAAAAGACGCGATCAGCCGTTTAGCGCAAGACATCGAAAGTACAGGTCAAGTGGTAGAGCAGTTGGCTTCAACAACTCAAGACATTGGCTCTATTTTGGGTGTAATTCGTGACATCTCTGAACAAACCAACCTACTAGCTCTGAACGCTGCTATTGAAGCTGCGCGTGCGGGTGAACAAGGTCGTGGTTTTGCCGTGGTAGCCGATGAGGTTCGTAACCTAGCAAGCCGTACCGCAGATTCTACGGAAGAGATTCAGAAGATGATCAACCAACTGCAAAGTGATGCTAAAGATGCCGTAACGGCGATGAGTGCAGGTAAAGTGATTACACTTGAAGGTGTATCGGCGTCGGATGAAGCGGTGGATGTATTGGGTGGTATTTCAGACCGTATCGTTGATATCACTGATCGTAACACTCAAGTGGCAACGGCAACGGAAGAGCAATCAACCGTAGTCCACACCATCAACCAGAACATTGAAGAGATCAACGCGATCAACGAAGTGACGACTGGAACCGCAGAGCAGCTTGCTGAAGCGAGCCAAGAACTTCAACAGCTTTCTTCTCGTCTAGATAAGATGGTTGGCTCGTTTAAGCTTTAATAGCGGATAAACTTGCAACACTTACATTGGAGCCGGATTCATTTCACGTGAATCCGGCTTTTTTACGTCTGATGCTGCTTGTTACGTTTGGTATCGCTTTTTACGTTGAACGTCGCCATTCAAACCGCAGCTTTGCATTTAAGCTGACGTTCACTTGATCTGGTTTCGGGCTTTGCACCTAATCGCCCTAGCATCATAGAGCGTAAATGAGTAAAATCTCGCTAGGTTTAATATTTAGGTAAGTATCATGAGCGATTTTGAAAAAGAACTAGAGCAGATGACTCAAGAGATGGGCGATGAGCCTGAAGTGAAACTTCCATCACTTGAAGAGCAAAAAGCGATCGTTGCTGAATTTAAGCGACTAGAAGCGGAAGGCAAACTGACACCTGAAGTGTTAGAACAGCATTTTGGCCAGTTCAATAAAACAAGTGATACGCCAATTCACTAAGTTATTTACTACGATTGGTATTAAAGTTGAGCAAGCCTATATCTTTATCGTATAGATAGGGTGGCTTTTAGCTCCAACAGATAAAGGTCTAGCATTCGCTAGGCCTTTTTTGTTTTTATACTGAACAGACAACAGACAACAGACAACAGACAACAGACAACAGACAACAGACAAAGCGCGATCTATTTAATGAAAGTAAAACTCGTTGTCAGAAAATGAGAAATCCCCCTTACAAGGTAAGAGGGATTCGATATGGGCAAGTTATATCCTAAAAAGACGAACCGATTAGTCGGTGCCGTACTCTTTGTACAAGCGACGACATGCTCTACCATCGCTATGGAACAAGTGACAACGGTGTGCAGGAATACCAATCGCTAGCTTGTCACCAGACTCAATCGTCAACGTGTCTGGCTGGCGATAGATAACGTCAGCATCGGCACTGTCGAGGTTTAGGTAAACTTGTGTTTCGTTACCGAGCTTCTCGACCATCAACACATCAGCTTCAATCGTCGCATCACCTGTTTCAGCAGACAATAAGTGCTCAGGACGAACACCTAGAGACATACGGTCACCAGCGTTGACAGTCGTGCCATCAACTGGGATCCAGAAAGTCATGCCGTTTGAAAGTTGTACCAATACGCGTTCAGCTTCAGCTTGTTCGATGTGAACCGACATAAAGTTCATTTTTGGTGAGCCAATAAAGCCAGCAACGAAACGGTTTTGAGGATAGTGGTAAAGATCAAGAGGTTTACCCACTTGAGAAACAAAACCACCATCAAGCACAACGATTTTATCCGCCATTGTCATCGCTTCAACTTGGTCGTGTGTTACATAAATCATGGTACAGCCCAGTTGACGCTGTAGCTTGGTGATTTGTGAACGCATTTGAACACGAAGTGCTGCATCCAGGTTAGATAGAGGCTCATCAAGTAGGAATACGTTTGGTTGAGAAACCAAAGTACGACCAATCGCAACACGTTGACGTTGACCACCAGACAATGCTTTAGGTTGACGTTCAAGAAGGTGACCAAGCTGAAGGATTTCTGCAGCATGTTCAACACGCTTGTCAATTTCAGCTTTATCGGCGTTTGCCAGTTTAAGACCAAAAGACATGTTGTCGTAGAGATTTAGGTGAGGGTAGAGCGCGTAAGATTGGAATACCATACCTACACCACGTTTTGATGGCTCAACATCGTTCATGCGTTGATCACCAATGTACAAATCACCAGACGTAATATCTTCTAGACCTGCGATACAGCGTAATAGCGTCGATTTACCACAACCTGATGGTCCAACGAATACTACGAATTCACCTTCGTTGATGTCTAAGGTTACGTCCTTAGAAATCTGTACATCACCATATGATTTATAAACGTTTTTTAACGTGACACTCGCCATCTAGCTTGTCCTCGATCGATCAAATTTTAAGTTTTACTGCTTATCATTATAAGGAATTTTTGGGTCAGCAGTAACTGTAGGAATTGGTAAGTATTGAGTGAGTAAGAAAAAAGTGGGTGGGACTTGAATTCTTTAACCAAGCCCACCCGTCATAGCCAAACTGGTGCCTATTTCCCCCACATCCAGCTAAATCTCCCCCGTGATTCAATCACAGATTTAGCTCGATGCTTAATAAAGACAACAGCGGGCAGTGAAGCCAACTAAATGAAGAATGCGTCAACGCATAACATTCGCTGGTAAAGGGTTCTTACTATCCACTCTTGGATGAATGCAGTTTCGGTGAATTCGCGTAATGGTACATCCTCCCAATAGAAAATTAACTAGGGGGAGTAGGAGGGGAGGAGTAGATAAAGGGGGTTATCTATAACTGGCGATCCAGTTCAAATAAATCCACCGCATAACGGTGATGTGGATCACGATGAGTATCTACTTTGTGACTTCGCTCGCCAATCTTACCGGATGACGATCACGAAATTAGGCCATAATAGCTAGGGCGTAGTGGCTAGGATGATGAGCTGTCATTGATTTTCTCAGATCATAGCCTCCGAAAACTGGCTCGTCTTAATTGAATGCGCCCTACGTATAAATATAAAAAGGATATTGACATGAAAAACGCTCTAAGCGCTGTAGCTCTAGGCACAATCGTTGCTCTGGGTTCTTTTGGTGCAAACGCTGCTATCGAAGAAGGTCAACTAACTATTTGGGTTGGTGGCGACAAAGCTTATGAAGGAATGGCTGAAGTAGGTAAACGCTTTGAAGAAGATACTGGTGTTAAAGTAACCGTCGCTTTCCCAGACAAACTAGAAGAGAAATTCTCTCAGGTTGCAGCAGCTGGCGATGGCCCAGACATGATTTTCTACGCACACGACCGTTTTGGTGGTTTTGCTGAAGCAGGTCTTCTTGTTGATATCAAACCTTCTAAGGAAACTAAAGAAGGTATCGTAGACTTCGCATGGGATGCTGTTTCTTACGAAGGTAAAACAATCGCTTACCCAGTCGCGGTTGAGTCAGTTTCTCTTATCTACAACAAAGCACTTGTTCCTAACCCACCTAAGTCTTGGGAAGAGATCCCTGCACTAAACGCTAAGCTTCAAAAAGATGGCAAGAAAGCAATCATGTGGCCTCTACGTGGTGGCGCTTACTTTACATGGCCTCTACTTGCAGCTGACGGCGGTTACGCGTTCAAGCAAACAGCGGAAGGTTACGACATTAAAGATGCAGGCGTAGCGACTGACGGTGTTCAGAAGTCTCTAGGTTTCATTGAGAAGATGGTAAAAGACAAAGTTATTTCTGCGGATATGGATTACTCAGTTGCTGAGTCTGAATTCGTAGCAGGTAACGTTGCAATGACAATTAACGGTCCTTGGGGCTGGGCAAACATCGAGAAAGCTGGCGTAGATTACGGCGTAGCAACATTGCCTAAGTTCAACGGTAAAGCGTCTAAGCCATTCGTTGGTGTATGGGCTGGTGGTATCAGCACCGCTTCTCCAAACCGTGATCTAGCCGTTGAGTTTATGGAAAACTACCTACTAACTGATGAAGGTATGAAGAGCTTGAACGACGACAAGCCACTAGGCGCTGTTGCTCTTAACTCTTTCCAACGTCAACTAGACAGCGACACTCGTATTGCAGCAACAATGGATAACGCGATGAACGGCGAAATCATGCCTAACATCCCTCAGTTCACAACATTCTGGTACAGCATGGAAGAAGCTATTGGCAACGTAGTTGATAGCCGTCAATCAGTAGAGCAAGCACTAAAAGGTGCTGAAGCTCGAATGACTAAGTAACAACCAAGCACTACCTTTTAAGGAGGGGGCAACCTCTCCTTACTTTTCTATTTTTATATCTCGTTAGCAGGTTCCTCTATGCAGTCAGTTCAAGGTTCAGATGCGATCCCGGCACCATCAAGCCTTCCAGGCAGTAAAAGCGTCTTCATCAAATGGGGGTTGCTTGGTAGTGTTGGCTTAATTAATGGCTACGCTACAATTTTAATGTATTCTCGCGGTGAGCTCGCATTTGCGCTGCTTACTGTGATTTTAACGGCTTTGGCTCTTTACATTTTTGGTAGTAAGAAAACTTACGCCCACCGTTATATTTACCCCGGTATTGCCGGAATGATCTTATTCATTCTTTTCCCACTGGCATATACCGTAGGGCTTGCGTTTACTAACTACAGCGCAAAAAACCAGCTCTCTCTAGAGCGTACTCAAACCGTTCTTTTAGACCGTTCATTCCAAAGCGGTGAAAGCTACCCATTCACTTTGTACAAAACAGATAACGGTCACCAGATCGTTGTGAAAGATGGCGACCAGCTGTTAGCAACTGATGTATTTTCTCTGGAAGGCATGACATCAACAGAGATGGACCTATCTGCAATTGACTCTGTACAAGGTGAAAAAGAGAAGATCAAAGCGATCATCCAAAATCGCTCTGTGATCAGTGGTGTCGATTTCCATCTGCCAAATGGTGATGACATCCGCATGAGCGGCTTACGTAAATTTGCTGCCGTTGCACCGCTTTACACTCTTCAAGATGACGGGGAAACGTTATACAACAATGAATCTGGTGAAATATTGAAACCAAACATGGAAGTGGGTTTCTACCAACCGGTTGACGAGAAAGGTGAGTTTATCGGTAACACCATTTCTCCAGGATTTGTTGTAGACATTGGTACAGCCAACTTTGAACGTGTTTGGAAAGATGACGGCATCAAAGAACCGTTTATCAGCATCTTTATTTGGACGGTTGTGTTCTCCATTTGTACGGTAGCCTTCACACTTGCAATTGGTTTGGTTCTGGCAAACGTTGTGCAGTGGGAAGAGCTGAAAGGCCGTGCTGTGTATCGTGTTCTACTAATTTTGCCTTACGCCGTACCAGCATTTATCTCGATTCTTATCTTTAAGGGCCTATTCAACCAGAGCTTTGGTGAGATTAACATGGTGCTTGAGAGTATCTTTGGTTTAAGCCCAAACTGGTTCTCCGACCCGATCTTAGCGAAATCCATGGTGTTGATTGTTAACACTTGGCTAGGCTTCCCTTACATGATGATTCTATGTATGGGTCTACTAAAAGCGATTCCTGAAGATTTGTACGAAGCGTCAGCAATCGATGGTGCTAACTTCCTTGATAACTTCAAGCGAATCACTTTTCCATTGATGATAAAACCGTTAACACCACTATTGATTGCAGCGTTTGCCTTTAACTTCAATAACTTTGTAATGATTCAACTATTGACGAACGGTGGCCCGAACATGATTGGTACTTCTGAGCCAGCGGGTTACACAGACTTGCTTGTAAGCTACACGTACCGAATTGCATTCGAAGGCGGCGGCGGTCAAGACTTTGGTCTAGCAAGTGCAATCGCAACGCTTATCTTCCTATTGGTTGGTGCCCTAGCGTTACTAAACCTTCGTTTCACTAAATTGACTCAAGATTAAGGAGCACGACAATGGCTATGGTACAAGGTAAGAGCCTTAAATACCGAGTATGGGCAACGCATATTGCGCTGTGGTGCTTCTTAGCGCTAATTATTTTCCCACTACTGATGATTATTGCTATCTCATTCCGCGAAGGTAACTTTGCAACCGGTAGCTTGATTCCAGATAACCCATCTTTGGAGCACTGGAAATTGGCTCTGGGTATGTCCGTGACGAATGCTGATGGCTCAGTTACTCCGCCTCCATTCCCAGTACTGACTTGGCTGTGGAACTCAATAAAAGTAGCGGGTATTACGTCAATTCTTATTGTGACACTGTCGACAACATCGGCTTACGCATTTGCTCGTATGCGCTTTAAAGGTAAAGAAACTATCCTGAAAGCGATGATGATTTTTCAAATGTTCCCTGCGGTATTGGCTCTAGTGGCTATCTACGCACTGTTCGACAAATTAGGGCAATACATCCCATTCTTAGGCTTGAACACGCATGGCGGTCTGATCTTCTCGTACTTGGGCGGTATTGCATTGCACGTTTGGACGATTAAGGGCTACTTTGAGACGATTGATAACTCTTTGGAAGAAGCTGCAGCATTAGATGGCGCAACACCTTGGCAAGCGTTCAGATTGGTTCTATTACCACTGTCAGTACCCATCCTAGCGGTTGTATTCATTTTATCTTTCATTGGTGTTGTTGGTGAGGTACCAGTTGCTTCCATCCTATTATCGGACGTGAACTCTTACACGCTAGCGGTAGGTATGCAGCAGTACCTATATCCTCAGAACTACTTATGGGGCGACTTTGCGGCAGCGGCTGTACTTTCCGCACTTCCGATTACTATCGTGTTCTTACTGGCTCAGCGTTGGTTAGTTGGCGGTTTGACGTCGGGTGGTGTAAAAGGATAAGCTGTCCTTATAAGAAAGACAAAAGAGCGACCGTTAGGTCGCTCTATATTGGCATTTTTATTACATCACTTGGTTTGGCCGCCGATCAGTAATAAAAATAACCCTCAGGTTACGCATAGCTGGCTACTAATCAGGTTCCTTACGCTATTAATGATTAGTGGTTTTTGTAACTCTAACCCAGGTACTTACTTGGGTTTTTTTATGCCCGCTACTTTTATCTCTATCTCTATCTCAGTCTTTTTGGTTTCTTTCAGTCATTAAATACTGAAGTACCTCTTTCCTGGATTTTTCCGGTTTCATCTCTCTAATTGAAGACATCAACGAGTCTCACAAATCAGACACTCAGTATAGGGGGCCACAGCTCTATTGATATATGTGTAATATTTCCATGCGTGATACTTCAATAATTTGCATGCAACGGATCGGTCTATTACACAGAAAGTGCCTATAAAGGCAGGCTCGTGTTAATTTTTGTGGTGGGTATTCTCGGTAGTTATTGATTTAGTGGTAAATATTTCAAAAAGGGAAGGAGAAAAGGAAGAGGTGATGTGAGACTAGAACTCTTTGCTAGAAGGTGCGCAACCTAAATGCTGAAGTAAAACATAGATGCTGTCTTGATAAAGAGCTACGCGACGAAACAGATCCGCAAACGTCTGATCACCGCCAAAACAAGCTTGGATATAGTGGTTAATTTCATTCGTGTCGTAGCCTTCGACGTACAAACTTCTAACCCATTGATACTCAACTGCCTTCAAGTTCGTCAGTGTAGATTCGCAAAGGGTGGGAAATGTTGTGCTCAAAAGTGGCTCCAAGAAATTTAAATACATCCATTATGATTGGCGGTATTTAAACAGAGCAAAATGACGACTTTATTACAGTCAAAATAAATCCGTGAACAAGTATCGGATCATTTTAACTTTTGACTGGGTATCACGCGTTATAGTCAGCATTAGGTGTGTAACGGATTTACTTGGGTATAGAGAGGGAATTGAAAATGCCAAGCAAGTACTGCCTGGCATCGTAATAAGGTTTTGTAGAGTATATCTGCTAGCTGCGCCTATTTAAGATACTTTACGTGTGCTTCCATCTCTTCACCGATCTGTTTTCGCATGTTCATTAGGCGAATAGCAGAATCTCTTAATTCGATGTCTTCTGATGTTTCTGGTACCCATTCTGGCACTTTAGTCGGGTTACCATTTTCATCAACAGCGACCATAATCACGATACAGTGAGTCGTTAGGCGGTTGTTGAGTTCTTTTGGGTCGCTGGCTTGAACATCGATAGCGATGTGCATAGAAGATGAACCTGTATAAATGACCTTCGCACTTACTTCAACAAGGTTACCCACATGGATTGGAGCAACGAATCGAATACCACCAGCGTAAGCGGTAATACAGTACTTACCACTCCATCCAGCAGAACAAGCGTAAGCCGCTAAATCGACCCATTTCATTACGGCACCACCATGAACTTTACCACCAAAGTTCACATCCCCGGGTTCAGCTAAAAAACGCAGAGTAACGTCTCGTTTACCATCTTGTCGGCTATTGTGACTGCTCATCTATCTTCCTTCATTATTATTGTTCTGAATAACATGCTCGTTACTTGCTAATAACAATATACTTAAGATGACATAAATTAAAGCGGATAATCTCACGAACAAGACTATTTTTTCAAACAGATGGCGAGTTGATGACTATTGATGTTTAAAGGAGGTGGACGTGACGCTCCAACAGAGGAGTACTCTATCGAGCAAGCTGGCGGAAGGGGGGATTGCAAAAAAAAACACCTAGCGGAATGCTAGGTGTTTCTAAGCCGTGTGGTACTCATATCGGTACCTTTTTGAGTTAGCCAACTAACCGTTGCTTATCCGGTTTAGTTTAAGTGATGGTATCTTAATTAATCCCAAAACGATAGTTTTGATTGTTTTCTTATAAGCTCACTTTCTGTTCGAAAAGTATAGAACCTTCGCGTAGATATTTCCTTTCGTATTATTGCTAGAAAACTCTTTTAATACATTTTGCAATAATAATCTGTATTTATCGGTAAGTTAAGGTGTTAAAGCTAAATTTATATCGATTTTAAAGTGTTCACTTTTGTATAAACCAAAGTAACTAGACGGTTATTTCGTTGCTGTAAATTTTCTAAATGGCTCATAGTGACCTGGGTTACATGAGCCGTGTTACCATAGGAGAGCGATTAGATCAACAGTTACCTGCTTTCTGGAGAGTTATTCTAACGCTTTGAACACTTAAACCGTACTTAGTGCATTAAATGGAAGTTGGCGAGATATTGCAATAGCAAACACCATTATTAAGTGTACTTAAAAGCTTCATGAACGAAAAATAAAATTAGAGAGCATGAATCGAGAAATCGAAAATAAGCAAAAGTACCTGCTAACGAGGCAGGTACTGAGTGGAAAATGGAATGGGGCATTGTCGCTGGTTAAGCGGGGTTAGTTTTGCTGAGGTAAGGGAGCCTCAAGCCTTGGTTTTCTTTTGATTTGAGCAAGGATGACACCGGAAATCACCATTGCACCACCAATGATGTGGAACTGGTTAATCTTTTCACCCAGCCAGGTGGAAGCTAATACAATCGCGATAACTGGCATCAGATTCATAAACATCGCGCTTGAATCCGCGCCAATGGTATCAATCGCTTTCACCCACATCCAAGGCGCTAAAATTGAAGCGGCCACCGCGGCGTAAGCTATCAATGGTATCGCTTGTTGCGGTGGTAAAAGCTGTTCGCTGGTAAGCCAAAGTGGCGTAAGCATCGCGACAGCAAACAGTCCCTGAATGTAAATCACCACCCAGCTACTGATTGGCATTTTCCAGCGTTTCAATAACACACAGTAAGACGCATAAACAAAGGCCGCAATTAACATATAGCCATCGCCTTGAGTCAATTCTTGATGCATGAAGAATAACGGGTCGCCTTTACCTAACATCAGAGCTAAGCCTGACAGTGACAACACACCGCCCACAATACTCAAACTAGAAATCGACTTGTGCAACAGAGGGACGCTTAAAAACACACTGATCAATGGAACCAAAGAAGTGATCAGTGCCATGTTAGAAGCGGTTGTGGTTAAGCCCGCGTAATAACCTAGAGATTGGTTCAACACCATGCCCAAAAAGCCGAGGAACGCTAATTTTGATAGGTTTGGTTTAATGACCGCCCACTGTTTCATTACTGGGCGAATACAGAAAGGCGTGAGAATTAACATCGCAAAAAACCAACGGTAAAAACTCATCGCGCTAGGTTCTATGGTGCTTGCAGCAAGCTTGTTGACGATTGCATTGGCGCCCCAGATACAGACTGTAAAAAATGGTAAGAGATAATGCATGTGAATTCCGTGGCGAATGAGTTGATGCGGCTAGTTTGACAGGTCGTTATACTTACAAGTATCTTTATAAAGACATCAGGCGCGATAGGAAGACAAGTTTGAAAAAACACTCCAGAAACCTTCATCCATCCTTATCAATTGACAAGGCACCATCCAACGTATTTATGAATTTTGAAGCGTTTCTTTCGAACACTGAAACCCGAGTTCATAGCCACTCATGGGGACAGGTTCAATTGATCAGTGGCGGTATATTAGAGATGGAAGCGGAAAGCACTCGATTTCTAGCGCCACCACATCTAGCGATTTGGGTACCGGCCGGGGTGATGCACTGCAGTTATAACCGTAAGCCTTTGGACTACTGCTCGCTAAATATCGCCCCAGAACTCACGCAACACCTGCCAGATAAAACCAGCCTTATAAAGATCACGCCGATTGTGTCTTCTATCATCGATGATTTTCGCGATCGTGGGATAAATGTTGCGGAAACAGAGCAAGACCAAAGGCTCGTTCAGGTACTGCTTGACCAACTTGCGCAGCGTGAGGTTGAACACCACTTCTTGCCTTCGACCGACAATAAGTACCTCGCGCCTATATTGGCTTCTGTTGAAGAAAACCCAACCGATGAAGTGACACTGAAAGATTGGGCTGAACGTGTCCACACCACGGAAAGAACCCTTTCTCGCCACTGCCAGACGGAGCTTGGAATGAGCTTTACAGAGTGGCGATTACGTGTCCGCTATCTGTACTCGATGGACTTGTTAAGAAACGGCCAATCGGTCAAAGAGGTGGCTCTTACATTGGGCTATAACCAAGCCAGCCCATTTATCACCATGTTCAAACGTTACGCGAACCAGACGCCAGAACAGTATAAGAACCGTTTGTTGTGATTGGTTTCTTTCATCCGATGTATTAATAATTGATGTTTCCCTTTTTATATTTAAGTTTTTGTTATTAAAAGATTAAATTCGGTGTTGATAGCGGACGTACACGTCTGTTTCGTCAATGGTTTGAATTTGGTTATATAAGCATTTAGTTTTTTGATCGTATTTGAGTGATCATTTATATAATCACTTGCTCAAAATGCCGAGGAAAAATTTGAAATTTATTATCCCAACGATATCAGTATTAGCTGTAACACTTTCTGCATGCGGTGGTGGTAGCGATAGCGCTGCGCCACCACCTAAAAAGACTAAAACCGTAGTTCCTCAAATGTCCATAACCCCGGCATCAGGAAGTGTTGCAGATCCAAAAGATGACGTTGCAAAAAACTCTTATAGTAGTCCCGTCATGTATACAGCTAATGCTATAGGTAGTACTGATATCAAAGAGTGTATCAAGTCTCTAAACCTGTTTAATATTTACAGTATTGGTTGGGACGATGAATTTAATGAAGAGCTATCATCTAAGCAGCAAAAAGATCTCAAAGGTTTCTATGGTGTTTATGGCGCAAACGGAATTGTCGATTACTCTGCTCACACTACAGAAGCTATCGAAGCTAAAGATTGGATCAGTTATTTCTACTATGATGCAAATTTTCAAGATTGCGAAGCGCGTCGTTACAAGTCATATGCCAAGGTCAATAAAGTAGGCCAAGACATTACCGAGCTTAGTTACAAGTACAGTGTAGATGCCGATGCTACGACAAACACACCTCAACAAGATATAAGTAACTATACTGCTTGGCAAAGTGACGCTGCGAAAAACACAGTGGTTGGTTTAGTGACGAACATTACAACGGGTAGCATTCAACATAAGCAGCAACTGAAAAGCTTCAAATCCGACAGTGGCCGTTCTGTAGATAACGTCAGTTTCAGCAAGATGTTTAGAAATAGCTATTTCTTAGAGTCTTATAAGAATGGCGAAGTCGAGTTCCAAGTTGTTGGTGGTAAGGTGATTGATAAATATGCAAAACCAAACCAGTCAGCCCCAGATACATACTATGCAGTTAACTTGATTTCGGCATACTTCCCTGGTGTTGGAACAAGAATTAACTGGTGTGTGCGAGGAAGCCAGTTCGTATTAAACAAAGAGACGCCTATCAGCGAAGCACAATACAGCAGCATTATTGAAAATGGTGACTTAGGAGCGGCTTACTGTGACCCATTTGATGCGAATATCAGCCAAGTTCGTTACTACGATACGAAAGGAAGTATAGTCTCAGACAGCTCCGCAATTGCGCTTGAGTTAAACAATAAGTTGGCACAAGGCACTATTGTTAAAGACAAGTTGGATCAACGAGTAGCAAATAAGAAGTTGTACTTAGGAAAAACACACAGTGAATATTTCCAAGATACTTCTTTGGCGAATCAAGTTGATCAAATCAAAGCCGATTTGACTAAATAGCGTTTTGACGAGCGTTATGAAGGTATGCCTCCATAATCTCTAATCGTAAATAGCCATCCTCGTGATGGCTTTTTCATATCACTAGTGGGTTGGCAAGCAGTCGCGTGGCAAGACCTTCGAAATCTTAAATATTTGTTTGCGCTTATATCCAATCATGGGCTACCGCCATTAACGAAACAAAACTGGTCAGTACATTCGAGAGGATGGTAACCACATGAATGAGATGCACTAATTTCTTCCCTTTAAAGGCTTTAAATGAGTAGATTGTTGAAAGCAAAGATAGGACAAAAAACAGACCAATAGGCCAATACCAATAATACAGGGGGTCAAACTGAGTAAATTCGCATGCAACAACAGCATAAAAAAATCCAACTAAGGATAATAGGCCGTGAGCAGATTGAGCAATCGACCTGGAATTTAAGTAGTAGAGATAAGAAACCATGGGGTAGAAGGCTAATAAAACCCAAACTTGGCTAATCACAGTCAGTTGGTAGTCACTCATAATTCTCTCGAACACCTAATGCCTTGTCAATTTGTGGAAACTATACGACGAAGCTATATACGTAAACGTTATATACGCAAAAAAATATGCGAGTACGCTAACCAAAAAAACTAATCATTACAAAGTGCTATTGGAGTCCGTTGAATCGATTGATAAGTAGTTTAATAATGAATAAGGCTATAAGTATTTACCTGCATTTTCATAAGCTTCGATTTCTATCGGTGCTTCAACGTAACCAAAGATGGCTAGTTGCAATAAATACTTTTTAGTAAATGCTTCAAGCCCCAAATCTTCGACTTGTTTTACATGAATCAATTCATGAGAAAGTAGTAATTTGTCACCTTTTGCTTTGTTAGCGATCCAAATGCCATAACCAAATGTTGAACCCGTAAAGTAAGGAGAGTCAAGCCCCAAACGTTGCATTTGAAATAGCAACGATTCATTTTCAGGCAAAGGAATTGAATCGGCATAATGTACGCGGATTTTTTCAGGATATTTGATGCCAATCTTATGTGCAATTTCAACGTATTGAGGTAGTAAAGGGATACCTTGGGTTAGTGCTATTTGTTCATTTTTTCTTACATACTTAATAGACAGTGGGAAGTATGCTTCTAGTTGCTCTAATAGATGGCTAGGAGGGTTAGCATAGACGTCGTTTTTATCTTCACATCCTAGAATTGAAATAACTAAGATCAAAAGAGTGATAAATTTAAGTGATGCTTTCATTTGTTGCGAACTCCTTTTTATCGTTATTTGTCTTGTAAGAAAAGTAAGTGTCCATTAGCACAATAACAATATTCTCGAAATATATGACTTTGCCTTAGCGAAGGTTCTTAGGGTATTACTCTTTAAACATCGTTGTATTTGAAATAGGGGTTGTATTGCGATGGGTTTCACGTTTTCCCTCGACAAAACAATGAATTAAGTCGAGATCTACAAAGTTATATCCACGGTAGTAAAATTTTCGGTATAGCAAAAGCTTTGGATCGTAATGGTGTTCGTGCCGGTATGCTTAGTACCCAGTCAACTCCATATAGCCCGTACCAGAGTGTGTTCCTTCAATAACGATTGGCCCTTCCCAATAGGGTACAGACAGTGGCATTTTTGCTTCTGGATTGAGTGCCGAGACGGTCAGTTCGATTTGTTGAGTTGGAATCGAAACTTGCCATTCTGTTGGATAATCGCGTCCGTCGATTTCTGTTTGCTTGATAGCGGTTAAGCGGATGTCTTGCTGCTTAATCGCGATGCCAGAGCCATTTTGTTTCATCAGCCTTGCATGGGAATAACTGGCTTTGCCTGTTGTTGAGTTTCGAAGTTGAAATACCACCAAGCTGGTTTCATCACTCAGCCTTAGCGCAAACCAATCCCAACCTTGTTGCGAGTCGAGTAAAAACTGAGAGCTCCATTCTCTGTCTATCCAACCTTTGCCAGAAACCAGATGGGTTACTCCATCAATAGTTACCTCGCCCGATACATTAATGAATGGTTGGCTGTAGTAGTAGGAAGCCACTTTGCCATCGCTACTTTTAGTGCTGTAGCCTTGTACGCCTTGCTTTTGATAAGGCGCGTTGCTGGTTAACTTAAGCGAGTAGCCAAACTGATCTGAATTAGCGTCCAAGGTTGCGGGGAATAGATCATCGCTTGAAGAGTTCCATTGCCAGTCATCAAGATAGACACGAAATGGGGAAGTGCTGACACCCGCCAGTTTAGCTTGGTCACGTGACCATTTTTCATCGGCATAGTGTTTGTCTTTAGTGGTGACAGCGCTGTGTGCCATGTAGATCTGTTGGCTTTGCCACGTAGTTTCCTTGGTGCTATTGCCACTTCCCTGTGGTGCAGCCGCGAAGCGGAACTGAGTCCATTGCACGCCTAACGTATTGCCTTCTTCATCAATCAAGTTTGCGGTTAAGTACCACCATTCATGACGAAAATCAGAGTGTGCTTGATGGTCGGCAGGGAAGGTAAGATCGACACCTTTAACTACCGGCGTGAATTGGTCAGCCTCTTTTGGTTTTTCATCGTCGGTTTGTGTTTCTGCGCCAAGTATCGAACCCATATTTTGAGCTGATGGTTGAGTGGACTCCTCACATCCTAGAACGAGCAAGATGCCAAGTGTGAGAACGAAAACTCTCATTGATCGATTCATCACAACACCTCACTTTGCAAACTGGATACCACGGGTTTACTGACCAAACGCCACAGCGGAATCAAGGTCGCAATTACAGCCACTAAAATGGTGATGGCTGCGATGCTGAGTGCGTCACTCCAATTCCAGACGTAATTTAAACTCCAACCAAAGGCGCGCAGGGTGACGATGTCCGTCAATACATAACCGACCATAGCGCCGAGTGGTAAAGCGATAACCAGAGTGAAGGCGACCAGAACTACGATTTGCCCGACCACCATCGCCATCAATTTTCGCTGACTAACACCGAGCGCGTACAACCTTGCAATAGCGGCTTTGCGTGCATCGAGCAACATGAAACAGGCGCAGAACAAGCCAATCACCGCCACCATTAAAGTGACGCCATTAAGCGCCCGAGTGATAGCAAAGGTTTGTGAGAAGATATCTAAAGCGATCGATTTGATCTGTGCTTGATCGTAAAGCTGGCTAGGGTGCAAATTGAGTTGTTGGCGTAGCTGTTCGTACACCACTTGTGGGTCGCCAGAGACTTTGATTCCCAAGCTGGTGGGTAAGTCAGTAAACCCGCTTTCGAGCCATAAATTAGGTGCAAGTAACACTTCGCCATTCGGTGAGCCGTAATCGTGGAAAATCGCCCCGACGATGAGTGTTTTGTCTTGGATAGCGTCGAGCTTGAGTTGGTTTCCAAGGGACAAGCCGAGCTTCACCGCAGTGGGTTCACTGATCGCCACGAATTCACCTTGGTAAAAGCGCGTCCAGAAATCATCAAGGTGGGATTGAAATACCATGGTTTGCTCAAGTGTGTCTTTGTCTTTGGTGCCGAGCAAAGTAGGTAAGCCCTGCAAGTTATCGTCGACATAATATTGCTTATAAACGGTTTCAACATTTTCAAACTGCTCTAACGCACGTTCCACATTCGCGATTTCACCTTGGGCAGGGCTAACGTAAATATCGGCATGTAAGCGCTGTTCAAGCCATTGCTTTAACGTGGATTCAAAGCTGCCGACTAAGGTATTCATTCCCACATTGGCGGTGACAGCGAGAAGCAACGCCATCATGGCAAGGGAGAGCGGGGAGATAAGTTCACGCAGCTCAGCGAACAGATATTGTATTAACCCCGATTGGGTGCGTTTTTCGCTCCAGTTCGCTAGCACGCTGAGCGTTTTGGGCAAATACAAAGGAATCGACACCACTAACACTCCAAGCCACGCCATGGTGAAGCGATGATGTTCGCTCATCCATAACCCTGCTAACGCGAGAATAGTTAATACTGACCCGATAACAAACAGCTGATTTTCGTTAGACGTTTCCGGCGCTTGATAGAAACCGCCATGGGAAGAGAGGGGTTGTCGCACTCGCTGTTTAAAGTGCTGCCAACACGCGACAAGCGTTGCGGCTAGCGTGAGTAGCAGTGCCTGCACTAACCATTGCCACTGCCATGTGCCGGGAAGCAGTGTTGCACCATAAAGTTGCTCAAGCGTTATTGCGACGGTGGGATGTAGCCAATGGCTGAGTTGAATGCCGAGAATGAAACCAAGCGACGCGCCCAGTGTGACTAAAACAGTCAGCTCGACTAACAGAGCTGAAAATACGATGCTTGGCTCAATCCCAGCTTGTTGAATTTGTACCAACAGCCGATTACGTTTCAGCAAACTGTACTTCACACCGTTGTAAGCGATGAACAGGCCAACTAAAAACGCCAACAAACTCATGGCGGTGAGGTTAAGGTGAAAGCTATCGGTAATTGAACCGAGATCCGTGCTTTGGTTGTTGGATATCCATTGCCCTTGCTCGCCAATAAGGCTTTGCCATTTATCCTGAGCATTGCTGTTAGTGTCGCTCTTAGTGTCAAAAATAGCGATGTAGCTCAGTTGCCCTTGCTTGTTAAGCAGTTGCTGAGCGAACCCAATATCCATCAACATTCGGCTACCGAGCTGCCATTCATCTGGTAGCACTACCACTTGAGTGAGCACTTCATCCAAAGTGAGTGTGTCTACTCCTCCCAAGTTCTGGTGTTGCGACTGGCTCATCATCACAATGGGTTCACCCGCTAAGAGTTGCGGCAAAGGTAAGGCATTGTCGAACAGGGAAATGTTTGGTTCTTTGGTTTGAGTGTTGCTTTGTTCGTCGACGCGAGCGTGACGAGATCTTGAAGTGAGGGCGGCGATCAACTCACTGCCTTGAACTGACCAACGTCGACCTTGCTCGTCTCTTACTCGCCCTTCTATAACAGGTAGCGCTGCGCTTAATCCACTTTGTCTTAAGCTGAAGTAGAGCGATTCCGGCAAATAGTTTTGCCCTGCTGGTGGAATGATAAGGTTCTGCGCTTGAGTGCTAAGTTGCTCGGTCGATTCTGCATAACTGCGCTTGGCATTGAGGTTGATGGCTTGCACTGCGACAAACAAGGTGACCGCTAACACAATGCCGATCAGAATCGCTGCGGCTTGCAATGGTGATTGACGATAGTGCGCCGCGAATAGATTCAGAGTCAGTTTGGTATGGGTGAGCTGGTTCTGAGCAAAGCCAGTTTGCTTCATTGGATTACTCACAACGCTGCTGCTCTTGGGGTTAGATCTATGTTCCTTAAACAACCATCATCTAGCACCAATTTTGTCTGCATAAAGCTGGCGCATTCTGGGCTGTGCGTAACCAAAAGCACGGCAGTGTTGCCTTGTGTAGTGATTTCACTCAGCAGCTTCATAACCTCTAACCCTGCTTTTTGGTCGAGGTTGCCAGTGGGTTCGTCGGCAAGCAATAGTTTGGGTTTATGGGCTAGCGCGCGCGCTATTGCGACTCGTTGTTGCTGACCGCCAGAGAGTGCGGATACATGTCTTTCGAGTAGCTCGCTGATACCCAATGCGTCAACTAAATAATCGCACCAGTCGCTCCACTTCTGTTGATTTAAATGAAGAGGGAAGGCGATGTTTTGTTTTACGTTGAGTGGGGTTAACAAGTTGAACTGCTGAAAGATAACGCCTAGTTTTTGATGACGGAATCGGCTCCACTGTGGATCTTTCCAATTTGATGTGTTCTCGCCATCAAGCCACAATTCTCCACCAGATAGTTCGCCACCGGATAGAGGTTCAAACCCCGCAATGATGTTAAGCAGAGTACTCTTTCCACTACCACTCGCCCCAGTCAAAGCCACGCTTGCCCCTGTCGCCAAAGCGAAGTCGACATTGTCCAACACGTGATGGGTATCGTTGCCATCAACAAAGCTTTTGCTGGCATGTGTAAGTGTGACAATTGGGCTTTCCATTTCCTTTCCTTATAACCAAAACTAACCATCAAAAGGTGTCGTTACTTGTGGCAATTACCGAAGCGACAAGCTCTATAAAACTGTAGACAACAATTTCAAACAATAGAGCGATTTATATCGAATTATTAATAACTTGTACTTCGAAAAGAGGGAAATAGATCAGTGTGAGGGAGAATACAGATGTTAGTGGAAGCTATGAGTCACCGAGGAGGCTCTTGGATTTTTCGTCAGATGGTTCGTGATCACGTTTAAGTGCAATAAATCATGGTTTAACGTGTTAAAGGTTTTCTTTATGAAAGCGGGGTGGGTTGGTGTTGTTTTGCTAACTTGTTTTAGCCCCAAGACGTGTTTAGAACGCGTGAAACCATCATGAGATTTATTTCTGCCCCAAAAGTAAAGCTCATTCACAGTGCCGTTTAGCCCAATATCACAATACCGAAAGTTATTCTAAATGCGTCCATGTGTTGCCAGTTGGTACTTGTAAAAAGAATCTATATACCCGTATTTATCATTCTTCAAAACCATCTGACATTTTTTGTGTTCCATACTCTTTCAGTTGCTGATTGGTAATCCTCTAGAACAGCCCGTAAAGTGTGGTAGCAGATGCTAATTGATCTTGTTAGAGGTCTTTTATCGATGTTCACCGCTTTGGATCACATAGCGCCTCGAAGAGGTTTAGTTACTCAAATGGACTTTGATGGCGAGAACTTGATGAAAATACAAAGTTAAACAGAGCACAAAGATTTGAAAATGTTGGCCACCTACAACAAGTGGCCAACCAATTTTTAGACGGTGTTTAAGCGATCATCAAGCTTAAACTCATAACCATTATTACCAAGAATATTATTAATTTTTACCATGGCATTCTGTAAGAACTTCAATTTTTCAGGGAGATTATCAAAATTAGCTGAATAGCGGCCAGAAAAAAAGTTAACGTAGATAGTATCTGGCTCATCCTGTTTTCTTATCAATTCACCGCCAATTCTAGCAGGTTTAGCCCCTGTTAATGTCGGGTGGCCAGTTTCGCTACTATCTTCACCGATGAATAATGCGCCATATTGCGAGATAACCCAAATTAGAGTTTGCCTATGAACAAGATCTTCACACCCTTGTGCCCACTGTTTTTTAACCATCGCTTGTTCATTTAACAGATCAATAAAGCGGTCTTGACTAGTGTCCGATTTATTATCAAATGAATTCTGAAGATACAGCAAATTACTTTGATTATTTAGGTGATAATCAGCGATTTCCGTGTCTTTTATCTGTTGCGGCATTCTCGCCACTCCAAACTTTTCATCGAGATAAGCAAAGTGATTATTTGTTTTTAATGCTAAGTTCCTAAGGATTGGTAGGTGATAATTTTCCTCAGGGTTGGTTTGGCTCATTAATATTTGGAACTGGTCTTTGTAGAGTTGGTCGATATGTGGTTCAACAAACTCTCTATTATTACCGTAATAAACTACGTCCATATAAGCATCACCTTGCGGCAAACTTGTTGAGTCTAATACGATATCAAACATATATCCTTCGCTGCCTGAAATAGTGATGACCCAGACGTTTTTAGGTAAGCTCCTGGTTAACAGCTTTAGTTTTGAAGCGAAGTCGAGAGCAGGATTATCTTTTACCTCTCTTTTGAATGAAGTACTTTTAAGTAACCTAGCCGACCATTGCAAACTAAACAAAGGCTCCGATGACTTCGGATTAATATAAAGCGTATTTGCTAGGTTAGTAAACATAGTGGTCAGCATTTCTGCTGTTTGAGCAATCGCTCTATAGCTAACTCTTACTCTTGGATCTGTCGCTATAGTCAGTGTATTACATGACATAACATCGTTGTATTTTCTATCATCTATCTGCAAGTATTGGTCTTCTGTAACGAGAACTGTGCGAGGCGTTACTCCAACTTTAGCTGAAAAACTGTTTACGAAGCGTAAAACAGTGTACGGCCCTCTACGATCATCCAGTACGATAAGCTTTTCTAAATCATTTTGTTCGTTAGTTTGATAGCCAATAATGGTGACAGCATGATCGCCCTCAACCTTATATGAGGCATTTTCACTTAGGCTTGACCATTCACCGCCTAAAATTAGAGGGATATCACTATCAATATAAGCTTTTACATACGATGATATCTGAGTTTGGTTTACTGAATTTTCAGAATCAGATCTGACAAACCACTGTTTCAGACCAAAGTGTTCTAGAGCACGTTCTATCTCTGTAGAATTTAAACCTGAGCATGGAAAACTATTAATGACCTTATTTTCCTCAGTTGCTGCAAGCGTAATTCTTGCAGGACTGACGACCTTTTTTTTGCCTAAAGCGTGTAGTAAACACCAAATTGAAGCGGAAGTGCACGCCGACGTGACCCTATCTTGCTCCTGAAATGCTAGTGAACTGAACGTCCTTTTCATGCCAAACAGGTCTGCAGTATATTCTCTCGAAATAATACGAGTATTCTGGTTATTAAATTTGGGAGGAATTCTTAGGCATGTTCGGCCTATAAAAGTCATAGGGATAGGTTTAACTACCATGAAGCCTAAATATTCACCTAACTTGGATTCATCCCCTTCTCCAGAGATGATCTTTTCGAAGTCTTCAGAGCCAAAATTTAAATAGTTATCATCGCCGGCGAAGAAGTGAATTCTAGAACATGTCTTTGGTGTTGGTGCATGACTACCTACATAGTAATTAAGGTAATCATCTAAATATCCCCTATCTACATAATCAATTTCACAAACCATGATCTTAGTGCCTAGCTCTTCAAGAGTGCACGCTATAGCATCTAGCTGCATTTTTTGAGTGACATCGGCCAATTCTAAATCAACAGATTCTCGTATGAGATTACTCAGTGTAAACTTATATTTGGTTGTATCGAATAGAGATATGAAAAATGGGGGTTTCATTGAATTCCTTGTACAAAAAAAGCGACTAAAAAGTCGCTTTGATGAATATGTTCGAATTAATTACATTGAGTAGCGACGCTGACGGTCATCCTCAGTTGGAGTTAGGCTTTTAGCCTCTTCGCTACAATTATTAGCAGTACGAACCACTTCATTAGTTACTTCGCGAAGTTCAGCAGGAGAAAGTTCTTTACCGCGTGTTGCATCTATAAACCATTCTGGCATGGCAAACTCCTTAATAGTTGACGTAATCATATTTCAGACGTACTTAATGTGGCTATACTACCCCATACCTGACGGACTCGGCAATGTAAATCGTTGTATATCCGTCAATTACTGCTGTAAATATAGCAGTAATTACGTTAAATACAGCAGTTATTGCGCTAAATCACACTTTAAAGGTAGTCTAATAATTAGTCATTAAGCATGCTTTTTGTTCATGTCATCTAAATATCTCCAGCTATTTGAAGAATTCGTGTGTTTGTATGAAACTAAGTAAAAGCTGCTCAGTAATGATAGCTATCATTGATATTTAGGCACCCCCATTCTTATACATTGCTTAACGGGCTTTCTATAAAGAAAGCCTATTGATAATGAGCTTTAGGAATAGTGATGTGCCTTGGAGATAGAAAATGTCTAGTTATCCTAGGTCTTACCACTTCTCATTATCCACGCTAACCTTCTTAGAACTTCTGTTCTAAGTAGCTTTTGTCCAGCTATCAGTTAGCCTTTGCAGCTCATTCACCAATATCAACCGTTTTGCTCAGTACAGATGTGGTGTTGGAAGATGGGAACGACAACGACCTAACCACGATCTAAGCGTCGTTAAGTCGTTATTGGTTGAGGTCAGGGGTTAATTGAGCGCTTCAATCAGAGCGATTTCGCGTTTGATCTGTTTGCTCTCTTGTCCATTAGCTTGCGCCAGTTTTTGTTCGCGTGTGGTTATGGCTGCTTGTTTGGCTTCGTCAGATTTGAACATCAGTTCTTTTACGTTGATAGAAGCGATGTTTGTGTAGCGGCCATCGTCACTGGTGGGGATTGATATGGTTTCATCATTAATCAATGACTTCACTATCTCTCGTTGTTCATTGTAACGGCTCTCTAACCCCGAAAGTGCCCATCGCTGTTGAGGTTTGCCTTCATACTGACCGTTCTTTTCTTCTTTAAGATACTTGATAGTCATGTTACGGATCGTGCTTGCTTCTTCTCCATACTCTGCTTCCGTATCAAAGAGTACAGGGAACGATTCACCTTCTAGCACACCGCCTGTCTTGGTTAGATGACCCATTCGATAGCTATTCATACCAATGCGGATTTCGGTTTGATCAGTAACCGGTGTGCCATCAGCAAACGCGAGGTTGGTGATGCGGGTACCTGCAGGTTGAGTGAGGTCGATGGTATAAGTCACGCCCGCGAAGAAGTCATTGGTCGAATATTTTGAAGCTCTACGTTCAGGGTTAAAGCTGTAGGTCACATCGCCAGGTTGTACTGAGTTGAAGTAGCCTGCAGACCATTCCATGTAGGTTCTTAACTCTTTGCCTGTCATCTGATAGACAGTGATTTCGCCACCTGCGTATTGGTAATTGTACGCGATGTCTTTGGCTTTTATTGGGCCAACATCGAGCTCTGCATTGTCGTTGTCTATTTGAAGTGCGATGACATTGGCTTTGGGGGCATAGAAGAAGCTCGCTTCTTGGTATAGCGCACTGATGCCCGTGTCTTGAACGTGGACTTGAGGGATACCGCGGATTTCATTTTCAGGGACTAAATCAACGCCGGTAAGCTGAGCGACAGGTCGATTCGCCATTTCTCGGAGTTGTTTGTGATAAGGCTGGTATAGGTCGTCCATGTTCTCATCAGAGTCGATACCTTTAATTTTATAGGTGAAACTGTCTTTGTTAACGAGAGTGAATGTGCCATCGCGCTCTTCAAATTGAAGATCAATACGAGATAAGGCGCGGCCATATTTGTCGGGTTCAGTAATGATAACGCCATTCACAACGGCTTTATCAATGCGAGTGTGCATGTGACCAGCGACGATGGCATCAAGCTCTGGGTTTACATTGGCAATGTCGGTGACACCGGTGTCGGCAATGTCATTCTCGTTCTCAATCCCCATATGGGCAACCAATACGATGGCATCCACTTGATCATCAATCTCTTTGACGATTTTCTTCACTTCCAAGGTTGGATTAGTGAAAGTGACGCCTTCTAAACGGTTTGTACCTTGCGCAAAAACCTCCGTCATTGGGGTATCCATTCCTATCACACCGATCTTAATGCCACCGCGTTCTAGAATGGTGTAACCCGGTAAGAATGGATTTCCGTTTTTGTTCTTGATGTTGCCGCCGAGAGACTGCCCTTTAAATTGGGTAACGGCTCTGTTGAGCGTTTTAAGGCCAAAGTCGAATTCGTGGTTACCTAAAACCCATACATCGTATTTCATGTGATTAAAGCCAAGCATCATTGGATCAACAGGCTCGTCTTTGAAGGTTTCTACGAAGTTGCCTTGGATGGTGTCGCCAGCATCGACAAGGATAATGTTAGATTGCTCTTTGCGGATCTCACCAACCTTGGTCGCGATTTGGCTCAAGCTACCACGAGTGTTGAGTTTATCTGCCGCGTAATCCCACGCCATAAAATGACCGTGGATATCTGAAGTACCCAGTATCGTGACATCGTGTATGTCGCCATCAGCTGCAAAGGTGGGAAAGGCTAGAGAGAGTAGGATGGCGCTTGATAGTATGTGTCTTTTCATCAGTATGTTTGCATCGTGGTTTTAAGTATGACGCTACCATATAGAATCGAGATTACCTTATGGGTGATCAGTGTCATATTTGTAGTGATATAACTTACTGATGTTTCAAATAAACGTGACTCATGACCATCTCGTAACCACTTAAGTTATGGAGAAACGCATTACAACTCTTTACTGCGTTCTCAATACTCAATTCCTTGAATCAAACTTTCTCAGTGAATCAATTTTCGTAAGCACTTCTGTCTTTGTTCAAGGTGATTGAGTTGTCCTGCCATTTCCAATGCTTCTTAGCGCGGTCTTAATATTTCTATTATTAACTATGCATTTAATTTATTGTTATGTTATAACGTAACAATAAGTGCTGTTTTTGGATGTTCGGTGGGAATTTGAATAAACCTGTATTGTCTGTGCGCGGGCTCTGCGCTGATGGCTTGGCTAACTGGAGGGCCGTCTCCGATGTGACATTTGATGTGAACGACGGTGAATGCGTTGCCATCATTGGGCCCAATGGAAGTGGAAAGTCCAGTTTGCTGAAAGGCATTACAGGCGAATACAAAACCGTCGCGGGTGAGTTGATGTTGTCTGGCATTGCACTTGGAAGCCTTGAGCGGCAGCAGATAGCCAAGCAAGTCGCGGTGGTTACTCAGCATGAGCATGTTGATCCTCGTTTGAGTGTTGCTGAGTATGTTGGCTTAGGCCGAACTCCTCATACATTTTGTTGTAGTGCAAAAGAGCACAAACGAGCGGTTCAGCAGGCGATGCAAGATGTCGGGCTGATTCACAAAAGCCATCGGTGCTTTGGTGAGCTGTCCGGTGGTGAACAGCAACGTGCAAGTATTGCTCGCGCCTTTGCACAAGAGCCGAGGCTTTTACTCTTAGATGAACCCACAAACCACCTTGATCCTCTCGCTCGTCTTGAACTTCTGAGCCTAATTAAACAACGTGGCATTGCGTCTGTCGTGGTGCTGCACGATTTACCTTTGGTAGCGCCATTCGCCGACAAAGTCCTGTTGATGTCAGGCCAAAAAATGGTGGCGTTCTCAGCCCCAGAGGCGGTGATGCAAGACCGATACATGATCCCTGTTTTTGGATTGCGCGTTCTCACGTTCAATCATCCTAATCTGTGCAGCACCATCCATCATTTTGAAGCTGCATCAACTTACTCAACTCACTTAACTCTCTCTAATCACTCTTTAATAGGAGCAGCCCAATGAAGTGGCCTGTAATTTCCAGTCTTTTGTTTCTTTTACCTTTCTCTTTTGCGCATGCGACAAGCACTCAATACCCAGTGACGGTTGATAACTGTGGGAGCCGACTGACCATTGAAAAGCGCCCCTCGCGTGCGGTTGTACACGACATCAATATGACCGAGATGGCGTTTGCTCTTGGTCTTCAAAAGGAGATGGTGGGCGTTACGGGTATTACAGGGTGGTATAAGATGTCGAGTTCGTTTGAAGAACGTTTAGGAGATATTCCTGAGCTAGCACCTAAGTATCCTTCATTAGAAACATTGATTGCTGCTGATGCTGACTTCTTTTTCGCTGGCTGGAATTACGGAATGAAAGTGGGTGGTGAAGTGACACCTCAAACACTGAAGCCATACGGGATTGATACCTTGGTACTTTCTGAAAGCTGTATTCATACCCAGAGTCAAAAGGAAGGCGCGACAATGGATCTGCTTTATGGCGACATGCAAAAGCTAGGCGTTATTTTCGACAAGCAAGCAGAAGCCGAGGCTTTGGTAAGCAGCTGGAAAGAGAGAGTTGAAAAAGTAGCAGAAAAGCAGAAAGCATCAGGTAAGCCGAGCCCAAAAGTGTTCTTGTTTGATTCGGGTGAAGACAAGCCTTTCACCGCGGGTAAGTACGGAATGCCAAACGCAATGATTGAAGCTGCTGGTGGCCAAAATATCACTGGTAACATGGAAGCAAGTTGGGCTCGAACCTCTTGGGAGAATGTCGCTCGTGAAAACCCAGATGTGATTATCCTTCTTGATTACCAATCGGCGAGTGGTGCGGATTCGTTGCAACGTTTCCTCGAAGCCCATCCGTTAATGAAATACACCAATGCAGTCACTTCTGGTCGTTATGTCAAACTGCGTTATGAACAACTCACCCCTGGGCCTGCCAATATCGATGCCATTGAGAAACTTGCAGAGGCGTTCGTTTCTGAGTGATCGGGAAGGTTGTTATATGAAAGCTTGTTATTGATAAGAGTAGTAGTCCTTTGATTTTATTTGATAAATATCGAGCAGCATGGCTAACAGGTATCACTGCCATGCTGCTCGCCTTCATGATGAGTTTACAATTTGGCTCAGTCCCTTTGTCTTTTAAGGAAGTGATTGTAGGGCTGAGCTCTTTCACTGATCCAACGCCGGATATGACCAGTCGAATACTGATCGATCTAAGGTTACCTAGAGCATTGTTAGCGGTTATCGCGGGTGCAGGGCTGGCGATGGTTGGAGCGTTGCTTCAAACCTCGACACGAAATGATCTGGCGGATCCGTTTCTGTTTGGCTTGTCATCTGGCGCGTCTGCTGGTGCGGTGTTGGTGATCACCAAAGTGGGAGACGCTCTGGGTGTTTGGTCACTGCCACTGGCTGCATTCTCGGGTGGTATTGTTTCGGCGACCGCCGTTCTGATTCTGTTTTCGATGCAGAAGAAAAAGGGCAATGACAACTTGATCTTGTGTGGTTTGGCGATCTCATTTCTATTCGGAGCCATCACGAGTTTTTTGATTTATTCAGGCGACCAGAGAGCGGCGAGTTCGATTTTGTTCTGGACGATGGGAGGCTTAGGGCTCGCACGTTGGGATAATTTGATTTTTGCCTTGGCGGGCGTGTTGTGTCTTATTGTGTTGATTTTCAAACGTTATCGCGAGCTCGATACTTTGTTGGTGAGTGAACAGACGACAAGCTCATTGGGGATCAATGTGCACCGCCTACAAAGCGAGATTTTTCTTTGTTGTGCGTTTTGCACTGCGTCGATTGTATCGATGACCGGAGTGGTCGGTTTTATTGGCTTGATGGTACCCCACTTAGTTCGACCATTTTCAGGTGTCACTCACAAGCGAGCTCTGCCTTTGGTTGCCTTATGGGGCGCGGTGCTTTTACTGTTTGGGGATGTGATTAGCCGAACCATATTAGCGCCACAAGAACTGCCAGTAGGTATTGTGACAGCAGCGCTTGGCGGGTTATTCGTTCTGTATCTTGTTTGGCGTAAATAGTGTGTGCTCAATTCCACCAAACTATACAGGCAGCAAGATGATCTTGCCGTTCAAGCGTGTGGTTTTCGATTCAATGAGATCAATCGCGGTTTGCACTTCATCGAATGGCAGATAGCGGTCAACGTCGAGTTGAATGTCGTTTGTGATGAAGTGATCTAGCATGGTCGTGAACTTATCACGGCGAACATCTTTACCTTCCGCTTCCTCCCAATAACGTAAGAAGAAGGTTTTGAAATCAATGTCTTGGCTTTTCGCGTACTCAAAGAAGCGTGGTTCGTAAAAATCCAGAGACAGCGTCCCATAGTTGATAAAGCGCCCATTGTTGCCAAGGGTGTGAATAAGATCGGTTCCGGGTGAGCCGCCAATCGCATCAAAGGCAACAGTTGGCATCGGCAAGCCTAACGCCTTAATTTGAGAAGCTAAATCGTCGTTTGCATCTAACACCCAACTGGAAGTGATTGGGTATTGTGTCGGCTGTGATGTAACGACAATGATTTTGAAGCCGAGTGATGCTGATAACTGGGAGAAGATCTTACCGATGGCTGAACTGCCCGCGTTGATGATCAACACATCTTCTTGGGTCAGCTTAGCCACTTCTGTCGTCAACACCCATGCAGTTAGCGCATTAATGTACAACTGACAGGCGTAGCCATTTTCTAGATGCTGAGGAATTTGGAACAGGTCATCAGGTGATACATCGACATAGGTCTGCCATGTTCCACTGGTTGCTACGAGCACTCGCTGATTTACCGCAAACTCAGTATGACTGGACTCTACAACTCTTCCTACCGCTTCAAATCCCGGTACTCTCGGCGGCTGGTGGCTATGTTTGTATTGGCCCACACCATAAATCGACAACAGATCACTAGGGTTGATGTTAGTCGCTTCAATTTGTACGCGAACTTTATCTTTGTCTAGCGCCCCTAAAGCGACATGTTCTAACTTGAGAGATTCTTTTGGCTGACCGAAACGGAACTGGCTAATTCGGGTATTTTGCTTAGTGTCAGTCATAGTTAGGGCACCTTTATGGATTATGAGTACTGCATTGATTTTAAGTGTAGCGTGTTCATAAACAATCTTGGGTCGCTAATATTGCTTAACATCGATGTTGTTGGCAATCGATTGTTTAAATTGAAATTAGTTAACCAAAAGTTGACCAACACCTATTTACAATGATTCCTAGTTTAATAACTGGGAGTTAAGAAAGATGAACGTGCCTGAAGTAATGTCTAAGTGGAAAACATTGCTGGCTCTGACCATGGCCTTGTTTGCTCTTAAGTTTCATCTACTTCTGATTTGGGGGTTATTTTGTTGGTTTTGGGGATGGGAAAATCTTCGCGCAAAAGAAGCCTTCTTTGTTGAACGTATTGAGCTAAAAGAACATCCAGTTTTGTTTACCTTAATCATCATCAGTTGGTTTGTGATGGGAGGGGTATATTTCTATATGGACAATAGAGTCTTTGAGTTTTTTAGCTCTTTGTAGCAAAGCAAAATTTAATAACTAGGATACGTTATGAAAATCTATTTAATTAAAGCGTCTGCTGGCAGCGATTACTCAAAATACAAAGCCTCTACGGGGGGACCTCCACAAAACATCTTTGCCGCCGCTGCTGCGACACCAAAGTGGTACAAGCTAGATATGGTTGATGAGACCATAGGTGCAAAAGCCGACCTTTATAATGATGCTGATTTGGTGGTGATATTTATGTCGACTCCAGATGCTTATCGGGCTTATGAGCTAGCTTCTAAATATAAGAAAAAAGGCAAAACAGTGATCCTCGGGGGGTTACATACTCAGTTTAACCCTTCAGAAGCGGCAGTATATGCGGATTGTTTGGCGATGGGAGAAGTTGAGAACTACTGGGTTCAGTTACTACGTGACGCAGAGTTTGGTTCGCTACAGCCTATTTATGAAAGCTCCGAGCCTGTCGATCTCAGTATGCTCAATCCATACCCAACAAATATCATCAATCCTGAAGCGTACAATTATACATGGTCAGTAGTTGTGACAAGAGGTTGCCCATTTAAATGTAACTTCTGTTTAGTGCCAAGGTTCTTTGATAAGTTCCAGAAAAGGCCAATCGAAAATATCGTCAGCGAGTTAGCGGATCTCAAGACATTAGGTATTGAGTGGGTTGAGTTACACTCCGACAATCTCACTCATGACCGTGAATATGCTTTGGCACTATTTAAAGCCATTGAGCCGCTTAACATGAGCTTCTATGGGGAAACGACAGTCTTGATTGCTCGTGACACCGAATTGCTTAGTGCTGCGGTGAAGTCAGGGTTCAAAGCTGTATTATTAGGCATAGAAACGCCATCTGAAGAGGCTTTAAAGGCTCAGAAAAAAGGCTTTGTGAAACCATCTAAAATGAAAGAGTACATCGCTGAGATAAGATCTCATGGTATTGAAGTATGGGGAGATTTTTTGTTCGGTTTTGATGAACATGACACTTCTATCTTCAAACAAACGCAGAAGTTCGTCGAAGATATCAAGGTTGATAAGGTGATCCCGCACTACATTATTCCGTTTCCCGGTTCGGAGTCTTTTAATCAGCTAGAGCGAGAAGGGCGACTTCTTACTAAAGATTGGTCCAAGTACGATGGTAGCCATCCGGTTTATCAGCCAAGTCGTATGAGCGTTGAAGAGCTAGAGGAAGGCTTGTATTGGATTTGGAGAAAGAATGCGAGCTTGAAAGAACGAGTTGTTGCCTGGTTCAATTAAAATTTGTTCTGGATACATGGAATGAAAATCGCGAAGGTTCATAAATAAGTTTTACTATTCGGAATCCCTGACTGAGTCAGTACACTTTAAAGGCTCCATGTGGAGCCTTTGTATCAAGTCTTTGACGTAGCGGTGAAACCTCGCGATCAAAAGCCATAGCTTTGTTTGATTGGATCGCAGACTAGTTTATATTTAGCATCCGCAGCTTCTTTCCCGGCAAATTCTAACATCGCTTCTGAATAACCCATTGCAGTGCCGAACTCTTCCATTATATAAGGATCTTCTTTGACACTCACTGTGCGATCTTTCGATAGCTCGACAATAAACTTAGCGTAATCTTGGTCTTTATCTAAGCCTGCCGCCCAACCAAAGCAGTGCGCAGCATCTTGTTTAGGGAATTCGTTAAAATCTTCACCATTCACTTCGGCTAAAACAGCACCCGAAACAAGTGCTGTAAGTAGTGACATGCTAGTAATTAATTTTTTCATATTACTTATCTCGAATATTGAATATGAAGCTATCTTATTGCGAGCGCTATGAAATAAATGTGAACATATTTGTTATTATTTTCAAGTCATGTGACTTTTGATGTAACTGTTTTAATCTCTTACGAGCAAAGCATCGATTTTAAGTGTAGCGTGTTCATAAACAATCTTGGGTCGGTAATATTGCTCAGCATGGCTGGAGTCGGTAAACAATCGTCATCAACGTAGTCGACATAGTCTGCCGCCGAATCGAAGATCAAAATATCCAAAGCCAAACGATCCAAGCCATATCGGCCTCGGTGGATCATATCCGCTGAAAACACCAATAAGTCGCCCGCTTCTAACGGTATCTGCTTGCCACCAGAGATATCATCGCTGCTCACTTTACCATTTTCTTCTTGGCGAACGTTGTATTCTTCTTCATTGTCCCAGCGTTTGTGAGTGCCGGGGATAAGCTCCATACCGGGCTCATCAAAAATGGGCACTCGCAGATGCAATACCTGGGTTTCCATGATGACTTTCATTTGGTCATCAACGTCGTAGTCGTATTGACAGTCACGATGCCAGAAGTCTTTTTGTTGCGGATTTACCGGGTTGAAGAACAGCTGTGTATTCATGAATGCCGGTTTGTTCGGAATCACCGCATCAACCACGCCCATCACTTGCTTCGAGCTGATGAAGTCGAAAAGCACGCTTCTATCGTCGGCGAGCAAATATTCGCTTCCCGTAATTAAAGACGAGTTAAATGCTTCTTCTTTATAGAATTCTTCGTTGTCTGCTTTCCATGATTCATGGAATTTCAGCACGACTTTTCTAAGCGATGCAATTTGAGCTTCATCGAAATAATTTCTGATAACAAAGTAACCATATTCGTCGTAACGGTCACTTAATTGTTGGCTGTTTTCTACCACTGATTACCTTCGTTCATTCTTTGCTGTGTAATAACCACAGGTTTCTTGGGCGCATAATGCCAGACAGTCGTCATTCAACCAAGTAACGAGTGCAGAAGCCTGTAGATTCCGTGATGCTATGAAGCCATGTGTGGACGAGTTTTACATGCCTATTCAGATCATGGACTCATGCGACAAGAATCTCTGCATATGTGATCTATCCCTTATTTTATAAAATATAAAGATTCATATAGTGAATGTTTCTTTGGCTTGTATGATTATTAACCATGTTGTGATTTGGTTTGCGTATGGAAGATAGAAAATCATGGATGGTTTTTCGCTGGATATGAGAACACTTAATTTTATTATTATTTTGTTCTCTTTCATTTACTGTATTGGCTTGTTGTTATTTCAATTCACTCAACAGTCCATTAAAGGGCTTTCAATCTTTTCCATTTCAATATTTGTTATCGGAACTGGGCCGTTGATGTTGAGCCTAAGAGGGGAGTTCCCTGATTGGGTCACCGTTATTGGTGCCAATATGGTCATTGCGCTTGGTTTTCATCTCGCCTTGTATAGCTTATGTCTGTTTCGAGAATACTCTCTCAAATGCACCTACCTCAGTAGTCTAATGATGTTGGCTCTTTTGCCATGTTTTATTTACTTCACGTTCTATGAGCCTTCCATCAAGGCTCGAATTATCCTCATTAGTTTATATCTGGCTTTTGTGACTCTTTGCACTGCCTTTGCGGTATTAAAGGGCCGGCGTGATGACTTGACTCTAGGTATTCGGATGATGGCCTTGTCATTTACGATATATGGCGGGTTTATGGTTTTTCGAGTTGTGGTGACACTATTTTCCGCTGAGCTCCAGGATTTCATGGCGGCCACGCTCATTCATCAACTTGCCTTTTTAGTGAGTATCGTTCTTATTGTGTCGATGAGCTTTACAATGCTTTGGCTGATTAACGCAAGGTTGCTTAGTTCTATTCACGAACTCTCCTACAGCGATCCTCTAACGGTACTGGGAAACCGCAGAGCATTAGATGAGATGGTTCCAGTTATCATGAAGCAGGCGGAGACTGCGCCTGTCAGTGCCATTATGATGGATATTGATAATTTTAAGTCGATCAATGACCAACACGGACACATTGTAGGTGACCTCGTGATCAAGTCTTTTGCTGAAATGGTTCAAAGTGCGATAAAAACATCGCCCAAAGCCAGTGCGTTTCGTTTTGGCGGAGACGAGATAATGATTTTATTGCCTAATGTTAATTTCCTACAAGCACAGGCTACTGCTTGTAAGCTGCGATTGTCTATTTCAGAGATCTCAGCAGTGCAAGGAAATGAGATGTTTCTGACGTCGAGTTTTGGTGTTGCTCAGCTTCACCCACATGAGAGTTGGAATGGTTTTATTAGCCGAGCCGACAAAGCGTTATATCAAGCGAAAACAAACGGTCGCAATATGACTTCAATTTGTCCTAGTCATATTAACGAGCTCGTCACTGCCACATAACCAATACCGCTGCGATAGAAAGCAAGATGAGCGCAAGAATGTCTTTGCGCGCGATGCTTTGCCCTAACCAGAAATAGGATATCAACACCATGAAGACCACTTCGACTTGCCCGAGTGTCTTTACGTACGGCACGGCTTGAAGTGACATTGCGCTAAACCAACCCAGAGAACCGATAACACTCGCTAAGCTTGTCATGATGACCAGTTTAGATTTCTTGAATATCTGGCGCAGCGTGTCTCGCTCTCTGAAAAAGAGATACGTACAGATAATGCATGTCTGAAGAGTTATCACCAGAAACAGCACCCAAGCAGCGCTATGGGGGAAGGGAAGCCCTATGCTCAAGCTAGCTTCACGTACCCAAAGAGACGTTAAAGCAAAAGCGGTACTACACGCCATACCTAACAAAAATACTTTCGGAGACAAGCTTCGCCAACCAGAAGAACTACTCATGATTAGTACGCCTAATGTTCCGATAAGCACGCCGACCCAACCTGTTAGTGTTAAAGCAGTACCAAAAAACAATACGGATAGCACAGCAGATACGGGGGCTTCACACTTAGCTAAGCCTGCTCCGATCGCATAGTTTTCGAGCTTAAATAACATCACCATTAAGCCCGTCGCGAGGATCTGCATAATGGCTGCTGCAATAATGTAGAAAACAAACTCACCCGAAAAATCAGGTGTGGATACTGGCTTCCATTGATAGAGGGCGCACAGATAAATTAAGGCGATTGGGCCTGCCCAGATAAAACGCGCCAGCGTCACACCAGCAACACTCATGGTGCCACTTAACTTGCTTTGAAAGGCATTGCGCCAAGATTGGCTGAAGGCTGCGAGAAGAGTAAAGGCTATCCAACTAAATGACATGACGCTTCCGTGTGTTATATAAAATTATGATTATATTAACAAATTTAACCAATAGAAGAAGGGGCTTGTTTGTTTATTGAGCGTCCATTTTCAGGCGATAGTCTATTTGGGTAAATCAGAACTTTGTGCGAGCTAACCTTTGAAGAGTTAGCTCGTTGAACTTCAACACAATATAGCTAGCCGCCTCAAAAAATTGGCTCTTTTCGGTTCTTGAAATAGAACAGTGCGCTGATCGTAATGAACAGTAAGGTGAAGTAATAGAAAAACGAAGACAGTGAGGCCAAGAAGGCAAGGTTCTGTTCTATCTCTTGTTCGGTGTAGCCCTGAGACACCAACTTATAGTAGTAAGCGTACAAGATACCGATCAGGCCGTATCCGAGGTTAAACATCAGCCCTTTAAAGCTGAGAACCGTGGCTCTGTTGTGTGATTCGGTCTTTTTATTCAGGTGGTAGCTGATGAAAATGTTCATCGTCATGATGATAAAGATTAATACCAGTGCCGGAATGACTCCGTAAATCGACCAACCTAAACTGATCCAGTAATAAGTTGCCATGCTTGCCAATCCCATAACTACAATGAAGGTTTTAGCCTCCATGCTTTCTGCTAGCCTACGGCTTTGTCCTGCCAATATAATCTTAAGCAAGCTGATACCCGCACCAATAAAACCAAAGTAGATAATTGGAATATCAATGGCCAGATAGTATTGGCTGTTCATGGTTAGGAACATGCGTGAGGTGTGTTCGAATAGGCTGTAGTAGAGCAAGATGAACAGCACGTAAGGCGTAGCAAATACCCACTTACCCGCATCGATCGTCAATTTAAGACTTGAGATGGTGGTTGCCAATTTGGTTTGGTCACTTGGCATCACCTTTTTCTCTTCGCGCATATTAATCGCTGCATAGATAGCGATCATCGCAACAAATAGGGTGGCGAACACAGGAATACGCATCAGATCTTTAGTGCTTTCTGGCTCGGCTAATCCAAGGAAATCAAAGATGTTCGCCATGAAGTTTACATCGTACATCGCCGCACCAATCAATGTGACAAAGATACCGACGGTTGAGGCGACACGAAGCTGGATTTGCAGCACTCGCGGCCACAACTCTTCATTGCCTTGTTCTTTTAAGGTGTCGTAAGCCAATGCCTCGTCGGCGCCGCTGGCCAGTGCCATTGCTAAGCCACTGAGTATCCGGTTAATCAGAAAGACAATGAACACCAAGTCGGGGTTTCCGGTTGGCACTAGCGCTATCATGGCGATCTCAACAAACATCACGATCGAAGACAGCACCACTAGTTTCTTGCGGCCTAAGGTATCAGCGAACGCGCCCGACGGCACCTCAGCAAGCACAATGGTGGCTGCCCAAACTACATTAAGCATCGCGAATTGAGAAAGAGTTAGCCCGTAATCTAAATAGAGTAGGGTGAATATAGGGTAGTAAAAACGCGCAAAGTAGCTGCTTCGAAACATTAAGAAGTAGCGGACATTGGGAATGTTAAGGATCTCTTTGAGCGTCATGATAATTTCAGTATTTTAGATAACACATCATTATGTATAACCCTTTTACTCTTTTAAATCATGGAATTGTTGCCAAATCCCTAAAATATCTGATTTACGTGATCTTCGAGTTCATGGTTCATGGTGGGTTATAGGCTTCTCTTCTTCAAATCACTTCTCCCATTCATTTAGTTTGTGGTGCTCGTTTCAACTTGCTTGACTGATTTTGGTGCAAGATCGAACTTCTACAACGTCGCCCTCGCATTTACATCTTATTGTATTATTTAATTATTGGTAGTAATGATACGCAATGAATCCAATGTAATTGAGGAAGCGAGCATGATCTTAGAGTCATTCAGTCTGGAAGGTAAAGTAGCGATAGTGACTGGCTGCAACACGGGGCTTGGGCAAGGTATTGCATTAGGCCTAGCGGAAGCTGGTTGTAAGGTTGTCGGTGTTAACCGAACAGAACCTGAAGAGACTATTGAGAAAATGAGTGCAGCAGGTCATTCGTTCCTAAACGTGAGTGCTGATCTTCTCGATCAAGCGTGTATTCCAGAGGTTATAGAGCGCACTTTGGCTGAGTTTGGCCAAGTCGACATTCTCGTGAACAATGCAGGAATTATTCGCCGCCAAGATGCTATTGAGTTCTCAGAGCAAGATTGGGATGACGTAATGAACGTGAACACTAAGACTGTGTTCTTTATGTCTCAGGCTGTTGCAAAGCAGTTTAAGGCTCAAGGCACTGGCGGAAAGATCATTAATATTGCATCGATGCTCTCATTCCAAGGTGGCATTCGAGTTCCTTCCTATACGGCTTCAAAAAGTGCTGTGATGGGAGTGACACGTGCGATGGCGAACGAATGGGCGCGCGACAATATCAATGTGAATGCGATAGCACCCGGTTATATGGAAACGAACAATACTCAAGCTCTGCGTGAAGATGCTGTGCGCAATCAAGCGATTCTTGAGCGTATTCCGGCTGAACGTTGGGGTAAACCGCAAGATATCGCAGGTCCTTGTGTGTTCTTAGCCTCATCAGCATCGGATTACATTAACGGCTATACCATTGCTGTTGATGGTGGTTGGTTAGCTCGTTAACTGACCTTGTAACAAACACGGTTAAGAATTTTAAATTTGCAGCAATCTTGCAGGAGAACATAAATGAAAATCGCACTAATGATGGAAAACAGTCAGGCAGGTAAAAATGCCATGGTTGCAGCTGAGCTAGAGTCAGTGGCGGGTGGCATTGGTCATGATGTTTTTAATCTAGGTATGACCGACGAGAATGATCACCACTTAACGTATATCCACTTAGGTATCATGGCGAGTATTCTCATTAACTCAAAGGCTGTGGACTTTGTTGTGACGGGATGTGGAACAGGGCAAGGTGCTTTGATGTCATTGAACCTGCATCCGGGTGTGGTTTGTGGTTACTGCCTAGAGCCATCAGATGCTTTCTTGTTTAACCAAATCAATAACGGTAATGCTCTCGCTCTCGCTTTTGCTAAAGGCTTTGGCTGGGCAGGTGAACTCAACATTCGTTATATCTTTGAAAAAGCGTTCACAGGCGAGCGTGGTAATGGGTATCCACTAGAACGTGCAGAACCACAGCAACGTAACGCAGCAATTTTGAATGAAGTGAAAGCGGCGGTGGTAAAAGATAACTTTATTGATTCTCTAAGAGCAATCGACCAAGAGCTCGTGAAAACAGCGGTTGGCAGTGAGCGTTTCCAACAATGCTTGTTTGATCATTGCCAAAACCCAGACATTGCAGACTACGTTCGTTCACTTTTAGATTAAACCTATCAAGGTCTTACCCGGTTATTAGTGAAGATAGAAAAGAAAAAGAGGAGCTCTGAGGCTCCTCTTTTCTTTTGCTCTATGAGCCTGTTAGTTTTTAGACGCATAGATAAATGATCTGTGATTCGCTCTAGATGATCAGTCCACACGTTTAAAGTTAGGCAACAAGGTTTCAGGCTGCTGCGCTACAAATGCTTTACTTGGTGAGTAGGCGCGGAAGTAAACAAACCAGTTTTCGTCTTCTCGAGTTTGCACCCAATTCGCTTCATTCACACCTGCTGGCTTAGTTGGCGAGAAGTGGAAGGTGTAATTACCTTGTGCGTCTTTGACCGTTCCTTCGATGTTTGAACCCACGTCGGCACGTTCAATATCGTTGTCGATGATGGCGCGGTTCTCTACGTTGTAGACAGTAATTGTCCAGAACAAATCGGCGAAATTTACATCTCCATCTAGCGTCAAAGTATAGTGGTTACTGCCATTTAGCCCTTTGCCATTGTCGTCACGGTAGTTGTCTAGGTAGATCTGTCCCCAACCGCCATTTTCAAAACCGTGCATTGCAATGTCGTTAGTGACGGCTTCATAAAACCAAGCTGCACGTCCATCGAGGTCCATACCATAGTGACGGTCTTGGTTTGGTGTTGAAGCCGTTGCGATTTCCCACGAATTCCCTTCTTTACCGTAAGCCGCATGTGGTAGACGTTCTGTTTTGTTGAAATCGATATTCTTAACCATAGCTTCCCCCATGATTACAGCTTGTTCTAAGATGTCACGCTGCTGAGCTGATGGGGTAAATGCTTTGCCTTTTTCAATACCTAGTGGGCGTAACATGTCGTGCATTATGCGGTCGCGCTCTGCCACAGGTTCGGCTTGGATCGCTTCATTCAACGTATCCCAAAATGCCATACCACGTGGGTGCTTAGCATCGTCACCACGTTCAGGGAAGTTCACGCCTTTGCTACTGAGCGGCTTGCCGTTAAGGTCAGTAATTTTTAATGCTTCTAAGTCTTTCATACGTTGCTGATCTGACTTAGCCATTAAGCGAACACCCAAGAAAACATTATTGGTATCAGACTCAAATACTTTTGCGCCTTTTGGCAGGTTACTCGGCGTTTCAGAACCTTTGGCTTTTACCACGTAGACGCCCGGCTCAGTCATCTGAGAAATACCGATTTGCCACATAGTGTGTACTGCGCCGCGCAGTTCATTTGTGGGGATTTCTACAATAACGGGCTCTTTCTCTACGTTAAACCAAGTAATCGCGTAAGGCGTAGAGGTATTGTAAGTTAAACCTCCTAGCTTAGATTCATGAGACTCAACATAAGTAATTTGACCATCCTCTGCACCCATGTCGGCATAGGCTTGTTTCCATGCGTAGTTTGACACCAAAGGCACGGACCAAATGTAAGCTTGTGACGCGCGTTGATAGTCCATCAGTTCGAACAGTTTTGCTGAGCTTTCTTGTGTTGGAATGCCATGAAGAAAGTCGGTTTCGAAAGTAAAGTCACCTGCTCGCGTTTGGATCGTTTCTGTCGCATCACCGTTGCCTGCTATCGCTGTGGCTGAAAACAAGGCTGTTACAGAAACTAGCATGGCAGCTGAGCGTAATGGGCAAGTGAAACTACCGACAAAGGCTTTAGATATCATATTCATAATGTGTCCTCAAAAACTCAAAATTATTCGTCAAAACGGGAATGGCTCGTTGAACCGAAATCATTGGTTCAAACTGAAAGAGCTCATCCAAACAGAAAGTGACTGCTTAAAACTGATAGTTAAATTCGATGCGGTGATCACCGTCTTCGATACTGGTGTTTTCTGTCCAGTTTGCAAAATAACGAACGTTCGCCCTTGGGTTAATCTGGTAGCTCGCAGCAAACTCATGTGCGAGTACAGAATCACTGCCCTCGAATCCATAATCTTTGAACGTTGATGAACCAGACATCGTGCCTAAATACATAGGGTTATAGTTCAACCAAATCTTGTCGGTAAGTTGCATTTTTGCGTACATACCCGCCACGTAGAAAGTACCGTGCATGTTGTAGCGATCACGAAGTTGATCCGCGTCGAGGTTGCCTCCAGAGCCTTCAACCAACTCCTCACCTGCAGCAACACCAACACCCGCAAGCGGATAGAAGTTAAACATGCCCATTTGTGGAAGAGCCTGTATAAAGCTGTATGACGCACTACCTTGATTACTATCGAAATCCCAAGACATATCGACTTGTGTGCCTCGACCATTGGTTAAGTCTACGCCGAAGTTTCTGAAACGAATCGAATCGATACTGTCATCTGCGCCTCGGTTATTCCAACCAATGGCTTCACCAGCGATGCCTTTGACTTCGAAGACATTCATACCCATGGTCGTATCGCTACCAGTGTCATAGGTTTGCCCGATTTTCAGGTTTAAGCCTTTGTCTGTGTAACCGAAGCCACCTTGTGTATAGACGGCTAACGGATCTGACATATCTTGAATTTCGGCTTCTTCCGCGAAAGCGACACTCACCAGAAACAAAGGAGTTAGAGAAAGGATTGAACGTTGTAATAACATAGATGCCTCATAAATTTATCTCACTACATCCGTGTACTGCGTGAAGGTGAGGTAACTATACAAAGTGGACATCGTTAAGTTAATTCATATAAACTTAACTATTCGTTAAGTATTGGTTTATGGTTTGGGTATGAAACTGAATAATGTCGATTTGAACTTATTGAAAGTGTTTGTGGTGGTATATCAGGAAAAAAGCTTGCGCAAAGCAGCTGAAAAGCTGTTTGTCTCGACACCAGCGGTAAGCCAAAGCGTCAAAAAGCTTAAGGAATCATTAGGTGAAGAGCTATTTGTTTTGTCCAATAAGCAGTTTCTCCCGACGCCTTATTCTGATGAACTGTATCGACGTGTATTTCCACTATTGGACGGGTTGGTCACGGCGATAGAAGAGGGTAAACAGTTTACTCCTGCCGAACTAAGCGAAGATTTTAAGATAGAGGCGAACCCGCACCTTTTGCCTTGGTTAACACCCTCTCTGTTTCATCAACTCTCAGATGAAAGTCCACTTTCGAGGTTGATTAGTCATACTAGCTCCCAAGATTCACTGGAAAGACTTAAGAGTGACGAGATTGATTTTGTTATTCACTTTGAAGCTGAAAACCTGCCCGCCGAGATCATTGCTGTGCCTCTCGTGACCCTAAAATTTGTATTGGCAGTAAGAGTCGACCATCCTTTTAAAGAGGATGTAGCACAGATTGATGATTTGTTGTCCTTTCCATTTGCGCATGTTGACCTTGCTTACTTCGATCAAAACAAACACTCGCGATTGGAAGAAGAAGTTTTAAGCCAAGGTAAATCGATTAATATGGCGCTTCGAACGACGTCAGTTGTTGGGTTAATAGAAACGATTAAGCATACCAACATGATCGCACCCTGCATGCCTCCGGTGATCGAACAGCACAAGGGAGTATTACGCTCGATTGTGATTGAAGGATTAGAAGAAGATGCAGAGAAAATGGAGGTATTTGCCTATCTTCATAAGAAAAACCAACATTCTGCCAAATACAAGTGGTTACTGGATTTGATCGAAACAGCGATGATTGAGGCCAACCATCAGTGAGTTCTAATCGTTTTTTTTAATTGATTCACTTAACCGTAGTCAGCTATTCATTTTCTGTTTCTTTAGAAGCGTTTGGCGCCCAGCCTTTCTCTAGCCAGTTGTCCAGTAGGTGTTGCAGTGCGTTCAAAGAGGTTGGCTTCTCTAGGCGACCGTCCATCAGTTTTCTGATCATGTCTAGCTCTCGTTGTCCTGATTCACCAGACAAAGCAATAATTGGTGTTTGAGGTGAGCGCGCCTTGATGATCTGGCTTGCGTCAAAGCCATTCATTATCGGCATTTGTACGTCCATTAAGATCAAATCAACTTTGTGTGATCTGAACAGCTCGACAGCATTTTCCCCGTTTTTAGCTTGCAAGCTATTTACGCCAAGTCGGCTCAGGTACATCTGAACAAGCGTGCGTTGCACTTCTTTGTCATCAACAATAAGTACCGTCGGTGCAAGATGGCTTGATGCTGGTTGATTTTCTGCTTGCGTGCGTTCTGTTTGCTTACTTTCTGTTAGCGTACTTGCCGGTTCAGGTTCTATATCACCGCTTGGAGTTTGGCTCTCTGGTTTTACATCAGCTTCGGCTTTATCTTCCGTCGATTGGTTGTGTTTCCAACCGTTGAAATAAGGCGTACGCAGCGTCTCCGCTTTTGGAGCATTGGGTACAATAGGGAAGTACAGGTGAAACTCAGTAAATTCACCAAGTTTGGAATGGCATTCCACTCTGCCACCAAATGAGCGCATCACTCGTTGGCAATAACCCAGTCCTAAGCCGCTACCACCGCTTTTTTGGAAAGAGAAAAAGTCATCAAAGACCTTATGAACAATGGCTTCGTCAATGCCGGGGCCGGTATCACGAAATGTGAGAACGTTCTCGTAAGATCCTGTTTTGGTGCTGATCTCAATTTGGCTGTCTGGGTAAGAATCAAAGTAATAGATTGCATTGCGTATCAGATTGAAAATGACGAAGTTGAATAGAGTTTCATTTAGTTTTGCCACAAAATCAGCGTGTTGTGGTAAACGAATTCGCTCAATGATCTTCTCGTTCTCAAAGCCATAGTGGCTGACGGCTTGGTCCACGGCCTTGTGGATAGATGTCATGGTGATTGGTCCATGCTCAGGCGAGCTGTCACTGACTTCTCGTAAGATGATATCAATCAGTTGCCGCCCGCGTTGAATCGCTGCTTGGCCATTCTCAATGTCAGTCAAGATTTGTTGAGTTGGTGCTTGATTATCAATGTGCTGCTTTAACACCTCAAAATGCAGTTGCACTTGAGCGAGTGGGTTACGCATCTCATGAGCGATCGAGTTAGCAAGAGCACGACTTTGGCGAATTCGTCTATCGGCTTCGATGGTGCTTTGTACACGCGTTAACAAGGTTTGCAGTGCAGAGATTTCTTCATTAGAGAACATACGATTGTTGCTTTTGTGCGATGATACTAGCAAGTGTGTGACTGATTTTTTGTGTCCGAATAGTGGCATTACCAACGCGGTGTTGTTCGAACTCATCTTGTCATAAAGTGCTTTTAGCGACCGTTTAGCGAGCGCAGTATCATCTAGCTCTTCAGAAAGCTCATCGAACACTAGAACGGACTCTTTGCTAGATAGGTAATCTTCGTAGAAGGTTTCGTTGTAATTACTGTTAACTAGTCGAAGCTTATCTTCTGGGATTTGCAGTTGGCGACCTAAACGACGCATGGCATCGTCAATCGACAACTTAAAGCCTTCTTCTAATGCGAGTATCTGTTGTACCGGTGTCTTTTTGTTTCTATAGACAAGCAATGAGGAGTAAGGACTTACACGTTTGTAGATTGGACTCCATGTAATGCCGATAATCGCGCAGATGGGTATCGCTAATAGCCATTGGTTACCGTCGGTTAGGGGAATAAATACCGTACAAAAAGGTATCACTAAAATTGCACACACCAGCAGCACATTAAGGCTTATGTATGTAAGGTATTTAAAACTGTAGAAGCGAGAGGTCAGCAGAGCATAGCCTACAAACAACATCTCACTGAGCGACAACGCTGGGGGGAGCCAGGTGAGCGAGAAATCACGTAGGAAATAGGCAACGCCAATGTGAATCGTTGCTGTAGATAGCATGAATACCAAGATACCTGTAATCATGTAGTTGGTTTTGGCTAATGTTAGTTTGCTGCTATTGGCACGCATGGTCACTAGATTAGTCAGTGTAAGGGCAATCAAGCTGATAACCCCAATGAAAAAGTAGGGTGTATGCGGGCCAAACTCGATCACGAATTGGCTTGGAGCCGTAATGGTGACATCTTCTACCGTTAACCCTGGGGTCAAATTGATATAGAAAGAGTAGCCCGTCATGCTCGCGAGAATAGTTTGTTGCCACCTATGGATTTTACCACTGCGGTTTTCGGCTGCGAGCTGACACGAGAAGTAATACGCAAAGGCAAAAGCAAGGAAAGAGCTGAGGTTGGCCAACTTTGCTGCGAATATGGCTGCTGTGGTGCCAAGTCCTGGCAACAAGCCAGTGTGGAAGTAGGCATTACTGCTGATCCACGTAATAATACAGATGGAATATGCGATGTAAGGTACATGGTGTGTCCCCACTATCGCTTCGTTCTTTTGTTTAAGGCGATAACAATAGTAGAACAGCCACATTACAACAACAGCGACCGTTGCAAGCAGAGTGATGGCTTTAGCATAGAATATCGCCTCTAGCCCAAGATCAAACGTCTTCATATTATTTGCCACGCTGTATTTTTATTTTCACGGAGGCACCGTCTATAGTCTCGAAAGTTGACATGATTGAATGCCTTCAACATCAGTTCAATATTCCATAACCCGCGGTAAGTCAGTAAGTTCGTTTCGTTCAAGTCACAAGACCCTAGCGGCAAGTATGCTTGTGGTTCGATAGCCTTGTAAAAATCGAGTATCAAAGGTTGATCTATAATGGTGAAACCAATTTTATAGCCCGCTTGATGTAACAAGTTGAGCATCTCTTTTTGAGCAAGATAAAGGAAGTAGACTTTTTGTTGAATATTTCCACTCACGGTTAGGCGTAGAATTTCACATACAGCTTGCATTTCGGCTAATTGTAATTGGAACTTACTATCGAACTCTGGAATAGAGTCACACTTTGATAGGGCCGGCGGAGTAAAAATATGTAGCTCTGCAAGTCCTTCATAGCCACGTCTGGATAAACTGTACTTCCATTTGTCGTTACAGAAAGGGGGGGCGTAGCTTAGCCAAGTTTCATATTTTGACCAATCTTGAATTAGGGCTGAAGAGACTAGGGTTGGAAAGGCTTCATCTGTTGGGTGTTTGAGTAGAATAAAGTGCTTACCTGTTTGTGATAAGTGGAGTAAAGGTATCATCTCATACCACTTCTCACCTTTAATAAAAACCTCAAGGTTGCTTAAAGCAATAGCATCGCTGATTGGTAGTCCTTGAGGGCGAGTTGGCGTTTGTACTATGAGTTGACTATTTTCTATTTGGTCAATGATCACACCATAGTAAGCACTATCTTTAATGGGTAGATCCATAGGATAAAGGGCATGGGTGCTTAATGGTAATTTTGCTTTGATTGCGGAAATTTCACATTCACACCAAAAGTCCAACCAATGTATATAGCATTGCCCTACAGCTTCCTCTAAGAGAGCAACCTCTGTGGATAAGGTATTTGGATAGCGCTGAATCAGATCGCGGTAGTCCATCACTTCAAACATTACTGAGTCGCTTTTTGCTTGATGTTCAGGGAAAAGCAATTCTAATTGGTTTCGACGATATTCTGTCACGGTTTTGAAAAGAGCTGTGCGCTGTTGTGGTTGATAAGTGTGGAGTACGAGTTCAACCAGTGCGTGTTGTTTTTTTTCGATAGGCAGGCTGCTAGCCAACAGTGAACCTAAAGACGACATTAATTCCATGTAGTGAACCGCCTAAGTTTATCTAATTATTTTTATGTGACTTGTACCCGTTTATGAGAGATGTATCTATGGCTGATGTTTGAGAGTAGTTACTTTATAAAGTTGCCCTAACTTTTTGTGCGTTTAGTTTCTCAAAAACAAGCTGCATTTAAAGTGGGAGTTTACTACTTGTACTAATCCTAAACAACATGGTTTCGCCATTTTTCAATCAATTCATGAACCCCTAAATTAGTGTATTCTCAAATACTTACTTGTCTGCTTATTGTCCGGCTTTGGTTTTCTGACAGTGCTCTGTATTTACAGATTAGTTACAACATAATTTCTGATGAAGTGATGACATTCGAGGTTTAAGCTTGTCTGCATATGAAACATCATTGCGGGTAACGCCTCGTGAATGACAGAGGTAGAGAGAATTTATGAAGAAAGTACGATTAACATCATTACTTGGAGTAGCAACCTTGTTTAGTGTCGCTGTGTTAGCAGGATGCAGTCAGAAATCTGAGGTTCCAGTTCAATCACAAGAGAATACGAATCCGATCTGTAGCACTAAAAACCTGACAGGTGGTTGGTCGCAAAGCGCTATCACACCACAAGCTAAGCAAGCTTTAAATGCAGTTCTTGGCCAAATGAACACTTCAGCTGAGCTAAAGCAGATTCTGAGTGTGCGAACTCAGGTTGTCGCGGGTTTGAATTACGCTATTGAGTTTGAAATGGATAATGGTGAAGTGTGGAATACCGTTGTGTATCGCTCACTACAAGGTGACATTGAAATGACGCAACCTGCACAGCAAGGTCGTCTGTGTCCATAGATCAACTGGTCCATAAATTTACTGGTCTATTGATTAACTAGCATGTGAATAACTTCGCACATAAAAAATGGCTCCTACTTAGGAGCCATTTTTTATTCTGAATAGTGCTTACGTAATGAACCTGATTAACTGGTCAGTTCCGGCTCTGACAGCTCTGGTTCATAAAGCTCTTGCACGCAAGCACGACTGATGTCTTCATCAATGTAGGCCATTCCAAGTTTATTGAGATAATCCATACGATCCGCAGTGCGCAGTTCGATGCTTGGGCCTGCGATGTTGTTCTTTTGATAGATCTCAGTTAAGTGAGCCATGAATTGCTCGCCAACACTCATCATTAATAGGCTCATTGCGCCAACGTCAGGCCTTACTTTGGCTTGTTGTTTTTCAGATAGATTGACTGCTAATACGATAGGGCGCTCTTCACCCTCAAAACGAGTGCTGCGCTCGCGAATGGTTTGCTGAGCCCAGTAATACGCCAGTTCTTTACTTTGGGTGAGAAACACTGGTTCAACCGATTCGGTGTAGTTGTTACCGATGGTCGCCATGGTTTTTGAAGCGGCTTCATTGAGCGCTTTGTCTCCAGAGCGCTTTAGCCCTTGACCTTGAATAGACGCGAGTAAAGCTGAAGATGTGCCGTGATACCAAGTATCACCCGTTGCGAAACCATTTTCTGATAACAGTGTTTTTGCATCTTGTAGGTGTGTCGGTATTGAAGTCATAGGCACTCTCAAAAAATAAGAATCTCAACAAATAGGAATCTGAACAAATATGTATACAGTTAGCTTAAACAGAAGTTGTTCGGTTAACCGTGGTGTGGAACACAAATCTGAGGCTTTGAGATAAAGCTGGCAGTAGTAGCTTTATCTCAAAGCCTTCCCCCGGATCTTACCTAAGTAAGAGAGAAGGGCGGGGGAGGCTTTAGCGTTAGCGATTAATCAAATTGATTAGACGTATTCGCTTCACCCGCTGCTTTTAGTGCATTTTCACCAGCAAAGTATTCTTTGTGGTCATCACCCATGTCTGAACCAGACATGTTTTGGTGTTTAACACATGCGATACCTTGGCGAATCTCTTTACGTTGAACATTAGCAACGTAGCCCAACATGCCTTGGTCACCGAAGTATTCTTTTGCAAGGTTGTCGGTAGACAGTGCTGCTGTGTGGTAAGTCGGCAGAGTAATCAAGTGGTGGAAGATACCCGCTTCGCGAGATGCGTCTGCTTGGAATGTACGAATCTTCTCGTCAGCGCTTGCAGACAGTTCAGTTTCATCGTATTCCGCACTCATTAGGCTTGCACGGTCGTAAGCTGATACATCTTTACCTGCTGCTGCCATTGCATCGTATGCTTGTTGGCGGAAGTTTAATGTCCAGTTGAATGATGGAGAGTTGTTGTAAACCAGTTTCGCATTAGGGTGAACTTCACGTACGCCGTCCATCATCTCTTTGATTTGACCGATGTGTGGTTTCTCAGTCTCAATCCAAAGAAGGTCAGCACCCGCGTTGATTGCTTCAATACAGTCGAATACACAGCGGTCTTCACCAGTACCTTCGCGGAATTGGTATAAGCCTGAAGGCAGACGCTTAGGACGAACTAGCTTGCCGTCACGATTGAAGCAAACATCACCTTCAGCCATATCTGCAACATCAATCTCTTCAACGTCTAGGTATGAGTTGTAGATATCACCTTGGTCGCCAGGTTCTTTCACTACCGCGATTTCTTTTGTTAGGCCAGCACCTTGTGAATCGGTACGAGCAACAATGATGCCGTTGTCGATGCCTAGTTCAAGGAAAGCGTAACGAAGTGCGCGAAGTTTTGCGTGGAAGTCAGCATGAGGAACCGTTACTTTGCCGTCTTGGTGACCACATTGCTTCTCATCGGCTACTTGGTTTTCGATTTGTAGACAACATGCACCCGCTTCAATCATTTGCTTAGCCATTAGGTAAGTCGCTTCTGCGTTACCGAAACCTGCATCGATATCCGCAATGATTGGTACTACGTGTGTTACGTGGTTGTCGATTTTGTCTTGGATTTGGTCTTGTAGATTCACATCACCCGCTTCACGTGCTGCGTCTAGCTGACGGAACAAGCCACCTAGTTCACGAGCATCCGCTTGGCGTAGGAAGGTGTATAGCTCTTCTACTAGGCCTGCAACTGAGGTTTTCTCATGCATTGATTGGTCTGGAAGTGGACCGAAGTCAGAGCGAAGTGCCGCGACCATCCAACCTGAAAGGTATAGGTAACGACGGTCTGTCTTGCCATCAAAGTGCTTTTTAATCGAAATCAGCTTTTGTTGGCCGATGAAACCATGCCAGCAACCCAGAGACTGAGTGTATTGAGAGCTATCTTCGTCGTAAGCCGCCATGTCTGCACGCATAATATCTGCCGTGTATTGCGCAATATCCAGACCTGTTTTGAATTTGTTTTGAGCTCGCATACGGGCTGCAGATTCAGGGTTAATTGCATCCCATGGAGCACCAGCAGCGCTTTTTGCAACTTCAATCTTTTCGATATCTTGTGTAATTTGCGACATAACTATTCCTTAGTTTCACGTGGACATGTTGGCCAACTTGGCGAGGTCATTTGATTTGGATTAAATCTAACCATGGACAAAGAATAACCATGTGTGTGATAATTTTGTTAATTTATAGTTATTATGTTCGGCATTTTTCTTATGAATATTGCTCGTGTAGACCTTAATTTACTTGTGTATTTAGACATGTTGCTACGTGAAAGAAACGTAACGCGTGCAGCAAATCAACTGGGTATTACTCAGCCAGCCATGAGTAATGGCCTACGCCGATTGCGTGATCTTTTTGAAGATCCGCTGTTAGTGAGAACCAGTGAAGGGATGATACCGACCGAACGAGCACATAAGTTGCAGCCACTGATTCGAAACATTTTGGTTAATGTAGAGAAGACACTGCAGCCGACCACGGAATTTAATGCAGAAGACAGTGAACGCGTGTTTCGTATCATGGCAAGTGACTATGCTGAGTCGACCATTATTCAACCTCTTCTGAAAAGGTTAAGCGAGATCGCGCCGAAAATACGACTGGATATCATGACGCCAAGTGACGTGAGTTATCAGGATGTAGAGCAAGGTACCGTTGATATAATTATCAATCGATTTGACGATATTCCACAGTCGTTCCACCAGATGAGCCTTTGGCACGACGGGTTTTCTTGCCTATTTAGTTGTGATAACCCAATAGCCGACAACTTCGATATTTTGTCTTATCTAAAGGCGCAGCATATCTGGGTAAGTAAGACTGGAATGGGAACCGGAGTTGGGATCAACCCAAGCGAAGCGCAAAAGCTAGGTTGGATAGATGAAGCATTAATGCGCATTGGTAAAACGCGCAATATCACGGTGTTTACTCGACACTATTTGTCGGCGATTCTCTTCGCACAACAAAAGAATCTGATCCTGACCATTCCAACCAAAGCGGCTCAACTGCAGCGCAATAACCCTAGATTGTTGATCAAGCCTGCGCCATTTGCGATTGAACCCTTTGAGGTGAAGATGGCATGGAGTCCATTGTTGCAAACCAATCCCGACCATCAGTGGATGCGTCGCTTGATTAAAAGTGTCGCTAATGAAATCGAGAGTGGCGTTACGGAATAACACGGTTTGTAGGGTATTTTTTTTGTGAATATCCAGTATAACTGGCATAAATTAGCTAAATTTATGTCCGTTGCGTAAGTTTAATCTAGTAACGTAAATTTGAGCTAGTAACGTGAATTTAAGCCAGTTACGTAGATTTAATGAGTAGTCATCAGTTAGTTTGAGAGAGATTTTATGAGCAGTCGTATTCAACAGGGAAGCTTGAACATTGATAGCACCCTCTACCAATTAATTAATGAGCAGGTAATTCCTGGAACAGGCATTGTCGCTGAAGACTTTTGGCAATCATTTGCAACTATCCTTGAAGACTTGGCTCCCAAGAACCGCGCACTGCTTATCAAGCGTGAAGATCTTCAACATCAAATTGACGTTTGGCACCAAGAGCGTGCGGGACAAACGCTAGATGCGGCCGAGTACAAACAGTTCTTACAGCAGATTGGCTACCTAGTTCCTGAGGGCGATGACTTTCAAGTAACGACCGCCAGCGTTGAGCCTGAAATTGCAACACAAGCGGGTCCGCAGCTTGTTGTACCTATTATGAATGCACGTTTTGCACTTAACGCAGCTAATGCGCGTTGGGGCAGTTTATACGATGCGCTCTACGGAACCGATGTCATCAGTGAAAGTGATGGTGCCGAAAAGGGTGGAAGCTTTAACCCGGTTCGTGGCGCTAAAGTAGTGAGCTACGCTCGAGGTTTCCTTGATGATGCTGCACCGTTAAACGGTGTTTCCCATAAAGACGTGACTAAATACAGCATCAGCAACGTCAGTATTGGCAATACACTGACAGCGACCTTAGACAACGGCGAAGAAGTCACTCTGATTGATCGCAACCAGTTCATTGGTTATCAAGGTGATGCGAGTGCCCCTTCAAGTATTCTGCTTAAGCACAACAATCTACATATTGAAATTCAAATTGACCCAAGCGCACCAATTGGCAGCGTTGATGTGGCTGGTATTAAAGATGTGCTGGTGGAATCGGCACTGACTACGATTATGGATTGCGAAGACTCAGTAGCTGCGGTCGATGGTGAAGATAAAGCGTTGGCTTACCGTAACTGGTTAGGCTTGATGAAAGGTGACTTACAAGAGTCGCTAGAGAAAAACGGCAAAACCATCGTTCGTAACCTTAATCCAGACCGCCAATACACTAGCGTGACGGGCGGTGAGATCTCGCTGAAAGGTCGCAGCATGTTGTTCATACGCAATGTGGGCCACCTGATGACCAACCCTGCCATTATTGATGCAGACGGTAACGAAGTCCCTGAAGGAATTATGGATGGCATGGTCACTTCGCTAATCGCAATGCACGATTTAAAAGGGAACAGTGCTTACCAAAACTCGACCGCGAACAGCATCAATATTGTTAAACCTAAGATGCATGGTCCTGAAGAAGTCGCGTTCACCAATGAGCTGTTTGGTCGCATTGAAGATGCATTAGGGCTAGATCGATTCACGATCAAAGTTGGCATCATGGACGAAGAGCGTCGTACTTCGGTTAACCTTAAAGAATGTATTCGAGCGGCTAAAGATCGTGTTGTGTTCATCAACACAGGTTTCTTAGACCGAACGGGTGATGAGATTCACACCAGTATGGAAGCGGGACCATTCGCTCCTAAAACACAGCTGAAAACCATGACTTGGATTGGCGCATACGAAGATCAGAACGTTGATCTTGGCTTAGCTTGTGGCCTGCAAGGTAAAGCCCAGATTGGTAAAGGTATGTGGCCAGAGCCAGACAATATGGCGAAGATGATGGACGCGAAAATCGGACACCCACAAGCGGGCGCAAATACTGCTTGGGTTCCTTCTCCAACTGCCGCGACTTTGCATGCCTTGCACTATCACAAGGTGAGTGTACCAAGCCGCCAGAAAGAGCTTCGCGAGCGTGTGAGAGCGAACGTTGATGATATTCTGACTATTCCGCTATTAGGTAATCAAAAGCTGACAGCTCAAGATATCCAAAACGAATTGGACAACAATACGCAAGGTATTCTTGGTTACGTAGTGCGTTGGATTGACCAAGGCGTCGGGTGTTCTAAGGTGCCAGATATTAACGATGTAGGTTTGATGGAAGACCGCGCTACGCTGCGTATTTCGAGCCAACACATTGCGAACTGGTTACGTCATGGGATTTGTAATGAAGCCCAAGTAATGAAAACCATGAAGCGCATGGCCGCAGTAGTTGACGAGCAAAACGCTAGCGACCCGAGCTACCGTAATATGGCACCTGACTTTGAAAACAGCATCGCATTTTCAGCAGCGTGTCAGTTGGTATTCGAAGGCTGCGCTCAACCTAGTGGTTACACCGAGCCAGTGCTGCATGCTATGCGTCTAAAACTGAAAGCGCAGGGATAGAGAAGCAACCCAATAACAAAAACAGAGAATGTAAAATACTAAAAAAAAAGAAACCCCCTTTAACCGAGCCCAAGGTGCCGCGCTTTTATAGCGCGGCTTTTTTTGATTCATTTTTGTGGTGAGAAAGGTGGGGAGTGGGGTAGGTTAGTGATCACTAAAACTTAATTATTTCTGAGCCCTAATCACTGCCGAAACCTAGTTACTACCAACCTTATTTTCCGCCAAAGCAAAGATACTTAATGTCCATGTATTCATCGATGCCTTCTTTTGCGCCTTCACGGCCAATACCTGATTGCTTAACACCGCCGAACGGCGCGACCTCGGTTGAGATGAGACCATCATTAATACCGACCATACCGTACTCAAGTGCCTCTGCGATGTTCCATACTCGATGAATGTTCTGACTGTAGAAGTACGACGCTAATCCATAAATGGTGTCGTTTGCCATCTCAATAAGCTCTTCGTCTGTCTCGAATTGCATCACAGGAGCGACAGGACCAAAGATCTCTTGCTGAACAATGTCCATGCTGTGTTTCACATTTTTAAGAATGACAGGTTGAAGGAAAAGCCCATCAAGCTCTTGAGTTGGCGTCACAGGTGTCGCGCCTTGTTCTACCGCTCTGTCTATTAATGCTTGGATGTTGTTCTTCGCATTCTGACTGACAACAGGACCAATGGTGACACCCTCATCTAAGCCGTTACCAATCTTAAGCTGCTGAACCGCTTGATCGAATTTAGCCACGAACTCATCGTATACTTTACTGTGAACATAGAAACGGTTTGCACAGACACATGTTTGTCCCGCATTACGGAATTTCGACGCCATTGCGCCTTGAACTGCAGCGTCGATATCCGCATCGTCAAACACGATAAACGGTGCATTGCCACCCAGTTCCATTGAGGTACGCTTAATGCCTTTTGCCGCTTGAGCCATCAAGATACTGCCGACTCGAGTCGAACCAGTAAAAGAGATCTTTTTGATCAGTGGGTGTGATGTGAAAAGCTCGCCAATCTGTTCAGGGCTGTCGCCAAGTACGACTTGGAGTAGATCTTTAGGAATGCCCGCTTGGTAAGCCAATTCAACCACAGCAAATGCAGAAAGCGGCGTTTCATCTGAGGGCTTCACAATAAAACTACAGCCAGCAGCAAGGGCAGGAGCGGCCTTACGAGTGATCATTGCAATAGGGAAGTTCCATGGCGTAATTGCACACGCGACTCCAATAGGCTGCTTGATGGTCACCAAGCGTTTGCCAGCGACTGTGCTAGGAATAGAATCACCATAAGTACGTTTGGCTTCTTCTGCAAACCACTCAATAAAGCTCGCGCCATACACGACTTCGCCTGTCGCTTCTGCTAACGGTTTACCCTGCTCAATCGTCATGATTCGAGCCAGATCTTCTTTGTTTTCAAGGATCAGTTGGTGCCAACGGTGCAGTGATGCAGCACGAGATTTAGCTGGAACCTTGGCCCACTCTTTCTGTGCAACATGAGCACGTTCAATCGCGTTTGCTAACTCTGCTTGTGATGAAATAGGTGCGTGTCCGACGAGTTCACCTGTCGCTGGATTTGTGACTGCAACTGCGTTGTTCGCTTCTGTCACCATAAAAGAGAGTAAGTGCTGGTTCTTAATGTTTAGCATCGTGATTCCTTTGTTGTGATTACTTTAGACGTGTTGCTTATATGCGGGTTGGCGAGTGTTCAAATGACTTCGACCAACCGTTGATTGGTCGAAGATAGTGGTCGTTAGCTCGTTAGCTCGTTAGTTCGTCCGTGCTTAAGTTGTTGCTTTCGAAGCGATAGCCACTCGAAGCGGTCTAAGAAAATGACCTATTGTTGACTCCAATTATCAGACTCTATCTTAGCGAGCGCTTTTGCTGCTTTTTGAAGAGCGGGTAGGTACTTGATCGCTTCATCAGGTTTGACTCGAATTACAGGCGCTTGTATCGCTAGGCCGAGGTTTGATTGACCCGTAGATGACGGGATCAGTACCGCGATACAGACTAAGCCCGGCAAAAACTCTTCGTCATCAATCGCAAAGCCTTGGATTTTCGCTTCTTCGATGTCTTTCTCTAACATCGAATAGTCTGTAATAGTGTTCACTGTGTACTGAGTCAGTGGCACATTTTCAATTAATCGTCTGCGCTGTGACTTAGACATGTGCGCCAAAAACAGTTTTCCGCTTGCTGAGCAATGTACTGGGACGCGAGAACCTGGGTGTAGATGAAAACGAAGGGGTGCTTCAGTTTCTGCACGATCAAGATAGATGATCTCGCCACTTGATAGCGCCGTTAGGTTACAGCTTTCGCCAACTTCTGCTCTCAGGTTTTCAAGAATAGTGCGTCGGGCACTGTGCATGGTGCTATTCAACAATAGGTTTTCGGCAAGCTTTCTGAGTCGAATACCTGAGCTGTAGTGCTTCTCATCGCCGTCTCTTTGAATGATGCCTGCCGCTTCTAACTGCTGAAGCATTCGGTGCAGCGTAGGTTTTGGCAGTCCAGTTTCTTCGACTAATCCTTGAAGAGAAATAAACTCGTCTTTTTGCGCTATCACCTCTAATAGTGCAAAAAGTCGGAGAGTCGGTGTATCCCCTTGAACTGGTGGTGTTTCTGTTTGCATATAATGATCCATCCTTGCGATATGTCTATGCCTAAGAGTGTACATACCAAACCATTATTCTTCAATTATCTGAATAAAATTTGATCTTTTTTACTATTCCAATAATATAAATATAAATTATGGAACAATTAATCTCAATAAATGGAATTTAAGATGAAGGCGATTGAACGGATTATTGATAAGGCTCACTTAGATCGTAAGCGAGTGGTTTTGAGTGAAGCTGAGGACCCGCGAGTACTAGCAGCCGCAAGAATGGCGATAGACAAACAGCTCGCTCACATCACCCTAGTAGGGGATGAACCAGCGATCATCGCTGCTGCAGAATTACATCACATTGATCTTGTAGGCATTCACATTGTTTCCCCACAAGCGTCATCACTCAAAGAAGTCCTCGCTGAGCGGTTGTATACATTAAGAAAAGCGAAAGGTATGACTTACGATGATGCGCTAGAGCTGGTTCTAGACTCACTCGTTTTTGCCAATTTGATGGTCAGAGAGGGGCTGGTGGATGGCACAGTTAATGGTGCGGTTTATACCACGTCTGATGTGGTGCGAGCTGCGCTTCAGATTATCGGCCCCGCGCCAGACAGTGAATTGGTGTCCAGTTTTTTTCTGATGATGTTGTGTGAGCCTTTCCATAATCTTAAAGGCGGCATGATTTTCAGTGACTGTGGGTTGGTGATTAACCCTAATGAAACCGAGCTAGCATCGATTGCAGTGGCCGCATCAAACAGTGCTCAAACGCTACTGATGGAAGAACCTAAAGTCGCAATGCTGTCGTTTTCGACCAACGGTAGTGCCAAGCATGAATCGGTCGATAAGGTTCGTAACGCGGCTCAGTTAGTGAAACAACGTTGTCCCGGAATCGCCGTCGATCAGGATGTTCAACTCGATGCCGCGATTGTGACTGAGATTGCCGCGAAAAAGCTGCCAGATTCAGAGGTGAAAGGTCAATCGAACGTGTTGATATTTCCCAATTTAGAAGCCGGTAATATTGGTTATAAGCTTGCGGAAAGGTTAGGTGGGGCAGTTGCGATTGGTCCACTATTACAAGGGTTGAATCAACCTGCGAATGACTTATCAAGAGGGTGTAACGCACAAGACATCTTTAATGTGATCGCGGTGACCGCGGTACAAGCACAGCAAGGAAAAACAGCAAATTCAAAGACTGACGTGGCGGCTGATTCTGAAAAAAGAGATGAATCGACATTTGATTTTAGATACTAAAATCTAGCTCCTGAAGCTGATACTCACATTCAAATCAACCCCCAAAAACAACCTAACTAGGACTGCTGATGGAGTTACCTGTTTTACTCGCTATTCTTGCCACCATCGCGGTGGGTACCTATTTTCAAACTGTCACCGGATTTGGCCTCGGTATCATCGTGATTGGTTTAACGGTTAGCCTTAATCTGGTTTCCTTACCCGTTATAGCCGCTGTGGTCAGTATTGTGACCTTGTTCAATTGCTTGGTCGCATTGATGGGTAAGCCACTGCTTGGGGAACTCAAGATTCTGGTGGTGTTGGTCATCGGTATTATTCCCGGCGTTTCGATGGGGGTGTACTTGCTGGACGAGTTAAGCGATTCGGCAACGCATATTCTCCGAGGACTATTGGGTGCGATGGTGCTATTCGCAGGTTTGAGTTTTATGTTCAAACCTAAAACCAGAAAGGACCGTTCGGCAACGGTAACTTTCTTGTTATCTGGTTTTAGTTCTGGGCTCGCGGGTGGGTTATTTGGGATGGCAGGTCCACCGATTGTTTATCATCTCTATCGGCAACCTTTTTCTCTCGATCTGGTGCGAAGCACACTGCTGATGGTGTTCGCTTGTACGTCGATGTCACGTACGGTCAATGTCTACGCTGCAGGCGACATGGAACAGAGCATACTGTGGCTATCTGCTATTGCTGTTCCCTTGGTGGCGCTTGTCACGATGTTTGCTCGACGTTTCCCACCACCGTTGTCCAATGATCAACTCAGAAAGCTGGTGTTTATTGTGTTGATGTTGATTGGTGGGTACTTGATGGCGGTCTCTGCATGGTCGTTGTTTTTGGCTTAGAACGTTTTCTTTATCAAAATTATCTTTGAAGGAGGAGGGCTTGATTCTCGTTTAATGCTTGACGACACCCTCCTCACTGACACGTCAGCGCTTTAGCATCTCAAAGATGTTCCTACATAGCCCGAACAAGCAGCTCTCTTGTACGTCCAAGGTAATGTTGTTGCGGTAGTACGGGCTCAAATCCACTCCCATCCCCACGCCATGAATCTCAATTCCGTTTTTGGTCGACTCACGTTCAATGACTTGTTTGAGGTGGTTATCCAAATAGAACTGATCGTTGGCAGTGCTGGTGGCGGTATCCATTGGGCAGCCGTCTGAGAACACGATCAAAACCTTTCTTTGAGCAGTGTGCTGTTGCAACCGCTGGCTAGCGAACTGCACCGCTTCGCCATCAATCCCCTCTTTAAAGACGTCTGCTTTACGAAGACTCGCAATGCCAAGGCGAGATCGTCTCCAATGCGTATCAAAACCCTTAAACACGATGTGCCGAACTTCGTTCAAGCGGCCTGGGTGTTTTGGTTGGCCTTGTTTAAGCCACTGCCGATAAACCTTGCCACCGTTCCAGTTGTTGGTAGTGAAGCCAATGATCTCAAATGGGATATCAGCCAATCCTACGGATTTGAGAATGGTGTCCATCAGCAGACTTAGCTTGTGACTGTGCTTTTGCATTGAGCCTGAGCAGTCCATCAAAAACGTGATAGCACATTGATGAGATGCACCGATATCAGGTTGATAAAAGACAGTGCGATCCAATGGCGACGTGATGAGCTTGGTGATGGTGGGGGCGTTAACAATGCCTTCTTCTAAATGGTCCTGACGTCGGTTCCTCTGTGGTGTGGCAACAAAGCTAGTAAGTATAGCGGCTAAACGGCGAGTATTGACTTGTCTCGCCATGATGTCATCGGTGAGCTTTTGTCTCAGTTCGAGTAATAGGGCGCGCCTGACGAGTTTGTCTGCTGAGATGACTTGATCAAATTCTGAATTGAAGACCTGATAATTGGCGCCCGACAACTCGAATACCTTGCTACTGCCTGTGATGTCGGTATCGACGTCTTGATCTTGAATGTCACCATCAACGATAAGGGCAAGCTGCGCTAGGATCTTGATGTCTTCCTCAACCGTTGGTGTCGGCGAGTTATTACTCTCTTGCTCTTGGTTAATGAGCTCTTGTGCTAGAGACGCAAGCTCATTGGCGCAGTGTGCAAACTGTTGTTGGTCGGTTCTATGTTGTTTTAAGCGCTTCAGGCTATGCCCAAAATTAGGCACGATGCCGGCGCGAATCGATTCAATGGTCTCAGCGATAGGCTCAGACACCGGAACGCCAGTTAAGCGGGTGTGAATCACTTGCATCAGAGTAAACAGCAACATGCCTATTCGTGATTCGGTAAAGCCATTTTGATGATATTGGTCGCTCCAATACGCAAAGTTGAATTGAATACTGGTGGTCACGCCTTTTAGATAAGGCGGGACTTGAGATTCTATTCGCACTTGTTCGCAGAAATCATATAACAGACGTTCGACTTCGTTTTTCGGTCTCAGTGAGTAGTGAAGTTCAGCGTCGGAAAGCAGCAGTCGCAGCGCTGATGAATCGATCTTGCCTTGCATTGAGAGCTTGCTGTTTGTTAACTCATGACGAGACACAAAGGTGAGATCGTTGGTGTGAGCAGACTGGTAATAACAGGGGCTATTGCCTTTATAGAGTCGTTCTCCCCGATAGTTCAGATCGAGTTCACCACTGATTGCTCTGGCGACAGACACACCAATATCGAGGATCTTTTTCTGCTGAGAAGAAACATTGGCCATGGTTTATGACTCCGAGTGCGAATAGTTTTGAGTATGCGCTTCCAAGGCTTCACCAAAGCAACGGAAATAGTATTCGCTAACCAGTTCTTTCTCTTCGTCTTCGCAGCGATTTAAGAATGAAAGCCTAAATGCCGTCGCTACATCGTCGAATATTTGGATGTTTTCAGCCCAAGTGAGCACTGTTCGCGGAGACATCACAGTCGAAAGGTCGCCAGCCCGAAACCCGTTACGCGTTAATCCTGCGGTCGCGATCATTTTCTCTACTAACTGCTGGCCACTTTCATTATTCAGATTTGAAAGCTTGGATAACACGATCTTGGTTTCATGTTGTGGGTCTAAATAGTTGAGCGTAGCGATGATGTTCCATCTATCTAATTGACTGTGGTTAAGCACTTGAGTACCCGAATACAAACCTGAAAAGTTACCCAAGCCAAGCGTGTTGCAGGTAGCAAACAGGCGAAAAGAAGGGTGAGGTGTGATCACTCGGTTTTGTTCTAAAGAGGTGTATTTCCCGTCTTGCTCTAATAGTTGTTGAATCACAAACATCACGTCAGGACGACCAGCGTCGTACTCATCTAACACCAGTGCGATGGGTTGTTGAATGCTCTGAGGAAGAATGCCTTCTTTAAACTCTGTTACCTGCATTCCGTCTTTAATGACGATGCTGTCTTTACCTATGAAATCCAATCGACTCAGGTGTCCGTCTAGGTTGATCCTCAAACACGGCCAATTCAATCTCGCGGCAATTTGCTCAATGTGAGAAGACTTGCCCGTTCCGTGCGTGCCTTGTATCAATGTGCGACGATTGGAGGTGAACCCTGCCAATATAGCCAGCGTCACTTCGGGGTCAAAACAGTAATTAGGATCGACTCTCGGCACATATTCACCCGGATGTTCAAATGCCATCACCGTTAGGTTACTGTCGATGCCAAAGCGTTCTCTCACGCTTACCGGCTGCGTTGGTACCAATTCCGCCTCTTTCATCATATTTCCCTCTATATAGCTCATCACTTGTCGCTGCTATCGCGATATGTCATCGATTATTAACAGCTCCAGTTAAGTTAACGGCACTTTTTGTACGAAAAACTACCAATAATGTGATCCGGTTTTATTAATTAGAATGAATTGTTCCAATTTAATATAAAAAGTTGACGCGCAAAAATTCTACTACTAAGGTGAAAATGAATTCGAAAAAGAGACAATTCATTCCGAAAAATGAAATTTTGGTTAACTCAAGGAGAATGGAAGAATGAGCGAGCAAGAAAAACGTACGGTTGTTTCCGGCACAGTAACAATGACACCATCAGAAGCGTTCGTTGAAACTATGGTTGCTAATGATGTTACCGATATGTTCGGCATCATGGGGTCGGCATTTATGGACGCAATGGATATCTTTGCTCCTGCTGGCATTCGATTGGTCCCAGTAGTACACGAGCAAGGCGCTGCCCACATGGCAGATGGTTACTCCCGTGTATCGGGTCGCCACGGTGTAGTCATCGGGCAAAATGGCCCGGGTATCAGTAACTGTGTAACAGCAATTGCAGCTGCGTTCTGGGCACATAGCCCGGTCGTAATTGTGACGCCAGAGACAGGCACTAAAACAATGGGCTTAGGTGGTTTCCAAGAATGTAACCAGCTTCCAATGTTCCAAGAGTTCACTAAGTATCAAGGACACGTAACGCACCCAGATCGTATGGCGGAATACACAGGCCGATGCTTCGACCGTGCGATGAGCGAAATGGGTCCAACTCAGCTAAATATTCCTCGTGACTACTTCTACGGTGAAACTCAAACTGAAATCCCTAAACCAGCGCGTTTAGACCGTGGTCCTGGTGGTGAGAAATCTCTGAATGAAGCAGCAGACTTGATAGCTGAAGCGAAATTCCCAGTCATCATTTCCGGTGGCGGTGTGGTAATGGCTGATGCAGTTCAAGAGTGTGCGGCATTAGCAGAAAGACTAGGTGCACCTGTAGTGAACAGCTACCTACACAATGACTCTTTCCCTGCGAGTCACCCATTATGGTGTGGTCCTTTAGGCTACCAAGGTTCGAAAGCAGCAATGAAATTGATGGCTCAAGCGGATGTGGTTATCGCTTTGGGTACACGTCTTGGTCCATTTGGTACCTTGCCTCAACATGGCATGGACTACTGGCCGAAGAACGCGAAAATCATTCAGATTGATGCAGACAACAAGATGCTTGGTCTGGTTAAGAAGATTTCGGTTGGTATCTGTGGTGATGCAAAAGCAGCAGCGGTTGCTCTATCTGAAAGGTTGGAAGGTCGTGCACTGTTGTGTGATGACAACAAAGGCGCTCGCCAAGATACCGTCGCTACAGAAAAAGCACTTTGGGAAAAAGAGCTTGATGAGTGGACACACGAACGTGACTCGTTCAGCTTAGATATGATTGAGGAAAACTCACACGAGACTCCGTTCTCTGGTGGTGAATACCTACACCCACGCCAAGTACTGCGTGAGCTAGAAAAAGCGATGCCTGAAGACGTTATGGTCTCGACGGATATCGGTAACATCAACTCAGTGGCAAACAGCTACTTACGCTTTGAAAAACCACGCAGCTTCTTTGCTGCAATGAGTTTCGGTAACTGTGGTTACGCATTCCCGACCATCATTGGTGCGAAAGCTGCGGCACCTCATCGTCCCGCTATTTCATATGCAGGCGACGGTGCGTGGGGCATGAGCCTGATGGAAACCATGACATGTGTTCGCCATAACATTCCAGTGACAGCTGTGGTATTCCACAACCGTCAATGGGGTGCAGAGAAGAAGAACCAAGTCGACTTCTACAACCGACGCTTTGTTGCCGGTGAACTTGAAAACCAAAGCTTTGCAGAGATTGCACGAGCAATGGGTGCTGAAGGTATCACGGTTGATAAGCTAGAAGATGTAGGTCCAACCTTGCAAAAAGCCATCGACATGCAGATGAACGAAGGCAAAACAACCATCATTGAAATCATGTGTACTCAGGAATTGGGCGACCCGTTCCGCCGAGATGCACTATCAACACCGGTTCGTTTCCTAGATAAATACAAAGATTACGTATAAGTCATAGGAAGTTTGTCCGGCCACCGCATTATAAAGAGCGTGGTCGGGCAATATTAACGGGTATTGGCAAAGTGCTTAAGTGAAGAACGTAAACGCTTAGTTCAATAATTTCTACTTAAACATTAGAACACTAATTAAATGTTCCGTCGGTACATAGGTGGTTCTAGCTATATAAACTTTGTTACTCGCTATTATTAATCGACCATTAACTCATAGCGCCTTAGCGAATGGTTCTATTACTGATACTTGTTTATGAATATATATACCTATTATCATTTTAGAAAAATACAATAACGACACTCGTTGACTATTGATCAATCGTTATTATTGGTTGGTTTTTATCATCGATTGATAGGGTTGTTGATATTTGGATTTTTCCGGATTTAAATTAAGTGAATCGTAGTATGCATGTTGTTAAAAATAAACGTTATATAAGTTCAATAGAAGAACTGTATGAAATAATCGATTCGCTAATTGCTGAGTGTAGTGGACATCGTGGTTTAATTTATAACGTGTGTGATTATGAAAATAATAACCTGATGCCAAGCTTAGGTCGCTCAAATCGAAAGAATATTCGCCGTGTCGAACAAGAGCTTCTCTCGACCGTGAGAATTTATGGCGGGCATTCGTTGAATGCACACGAGATAAACGATTGGTTATTGATGTGTTTAGCCAAGAAACAGGGGTTTCCAACCCGTTTACTTGAGTGGACAGATAACCTGGTAAATGCGTTGTGGTCTGTGTGTCATAGCCAAAGCAAAGACTGTATCAATATTATTAAAGCCATTGATTATCATAAGGTTAGTGTTTTTAACTCACCCTGTGACTTCAATAAGACTCAGATATTCAATGTGGCTGATTGTGATCAGCAAGAGCCACGCAAGGACAAGTGGTATTCCATTCACCCATTTAAGGAAGGTGGCAATGATGCCATTCAGCCTTTGTACGATGAGAAAGAATATTCAAACGGTCTAGTGTCCGTTCATATTCTTCCATCAGCGAAAGTAAACCTGATAAAGGAATTAACCTCCATGAATGTTTTAAATGAACCGACAGAATATATTGAAGAGAAACTGGCTGATTTGAAAAATGAAGCCCATGTAGATAACAATCAAGCAATTAATAAAGGTGAGGGTAATATCGAATTACAAGTTAATACTCATGATCGCCAGCTTGAACAGTATGGCAGAAAGTACCATCAAGATTTTGACTTCGACTAAAGTCTAATATTTATAATTATTTTATTTAGACCTCGTATAAATCTAGTGAGTGACTGTGTAAATAAAATTAGAACACTAATTAATTTATAAAAAGATGAAATCTGTGAGCTTAAAGATTGTTTATAAAGTAACTCGAAGTTAGAGTGGCGAAGCTTGTTATCAAGTTGTTAAATTTCACAGATCTAGTTTAAACACTCTAATAAAAAAGTGGCGCAAAGCTACTGAAATTTAAACCAATAACGAAAACATAAAGGATTCTGGAATATGAATATGCAAACCAATGCAGCGACATTCGTGCTGGAAAACCAAGTCGACACCGCCTTTTTACAGTCTTTTAGTGATGCATGGAATAACCATGATATTGAAGCGCTAATGTCGTTTATGACCGAAGACTGTGTCTTCCACACCGTGGCAGGAGAAGGCGAACTTGGAAACACTATCGAAGGGTACGAAGCCGTTCGCAATAGCTTTGAATTGGTTTGGCAGAACTTTCCAGATGCAGCCTGGAGCGACCCTGTCCACTTTGTGTGTGGTGACCGCGCAGTGAGTGAATCAACGTTCTCTGCAACTAACCCTGATGGCACTGTCATCGAAGCTCGTATGGTTGATGTGTTTACCCTGAAAGAGGGAAAAATCAGCGTAAAAAATGCCTTCCGTAAAACACGACCTCTTTTGACTCCCAGCAATACTCCCAAGAGCTAGACACGAAATCGCACCCCGTTCACGTGTTATGACTAGGAGAGTCGAATTATGAGTTTAGTAATGGAACAACCGGCAGCCGATGTGCCGCCAAAGGTGACAAGCACCCAAGCAAAAGAAAGCACCCAAGCACAAGATAAATACGATCCAAAATACGATCCACTTAAAGACAAGAGCCCCGGTCACGGTAAGGAATACGCCCCGACTTATTGGGTAGATACCGCAGGTGCACCACCTGAAGATGATGGCCCAATTACATCGGATATGGATGTCGATGTGGCGATAATCGGTTCAGGCTACACAGGCCTAAGTACCGCGATACACCTTGCTGAAATGTACGGCATTAAAGCGACTGTGATTGAAGCTAACCGTATGAGTTGGGGCTGCAGTACCCGAAATGGTGGTCAGGCTCAGTGTGCGTCAGGACGTTTGAAGCGTTCTCAGTGGATTGAACGCTGGGGACTCGAAACCGCGCTAAAAATGCACCGCGAATGCGTCGATGGCATGAACACATTTAAATCTCTAATCAAAGACATTGATTGTGACCCGCAGCCGGGTGGCCACTTATACGTTGCTCACCGTCCAAAAGTGATGGCAACACTCGAGAAAGAAGCCAAGTTGCTGCGTGACACGTTCGATTACGATGCGCAGATCTTAGATGCGGAAACCGTAAAACGTGATTACGTTGGTGATCAAGAAGCGGCAGGCGCAATGCATGAGCCAGAAGGTATTGGTATCCATGCTGGGAAACTGGCGTTTGGTTATCTAAGAAAGGCGAGAGCACTCGGTGTAAAAGTTCACCCAGCAAGCCCTGTGATGGGTTGGGAAACACGTAACGGTGTGCATTACCTGAAAACGCCAGGTGGTGTGGTTAAGGCTCGTTCTGTCGGTGTTTGTACCGGCGGATACACAAGCCAAGGTTTGCATTCAGAGCTTAAGAATCGCCTATTCCCCGTACTTTCTAACTCGATGGTGACGCGTCCGTTAACTCAAGACGAAATCGCCGCGTGTAACTTTAAAACCAATCAGGTGATTACTGATACCAGAATTCTGCGTCATTACTACCGTTTGTTACCGGATAACCGAGTGCAAATTGGTACACGCAGTGCCATCAGTGGCAAGAATGCACCTGAAAAGAAATACGAAGATATGTTGAGAGCGGATTTAACCCGAAAATTCCCTTCTCTCGATCAGATCAAAATCGATTATTCATGGTGGGGTTGGGTGGATGTTAGCCACGACATGATGCCAAGAATCTATCAGCCGAATCCAAAGCAATCCATATTCTACGCACTAGGGTATGGCGGCAATGGTGTGATGTACTCCGCTCAAGCAGGCAAGCGCCTTGCCCAGTGGATCGCAGGTGAAGGTCATAAGCTTGACTTGCCAATATTTGAATCAAAACTTCCGTTCCCCAACGTGAGGGAAGTGGTGGAATCTGAGATGTTTGCACCATTTCGAAGAGTAGGGCAACAGTTCCTTTATCAGTGGTATTCGTTAAAGGATGAAGTGCTTTAACTACTCGAACATTGTTTCCAAAATAGGGAAATAGAACTACGACCAGGAAAGTTGTACCAGGTCACCTTGTGAGCAAAGTACAGGCAGGACGTCTGTATGATATGAAAGGTTAAGACTATGAAATTGATTAAAAATAAAATTATTGCTGGCGTCACAATTGTAGCAACAGCGATGCTATCTCATACCGCGGCAGCAGCAAATTTTAAAATGGCTATCGGCGATGCTGCTGGTGGTACGCAGTGGGAATTAGCGACATCATTTTCTGAATTGATGGAGCAAAAAACAGACGGTAAAGTCAAAATCGACCTGTTCCCGAATGGTCAATTGGGTAATGAGCAAGACACCGTGAACGACGCGGCAATCGGTCTTCTCGACTTCTCTGTATTGGCGATCAACAACGTGACGCCTTTCTCTCCAACGGTTGGTCTATTGACCATGCCTTATGTTATTCAAAGTGCAGAAGAAGCGGTGCTATTAACTCAAGGCCAAGTGGGTCAAGACCTTGTCGATAACACCATTCGTGATGCAGGCGTTCGTATCGTTGGTTGGGCTTATTCTGGTTTTAGAGTTCTGACTAACTCTAAAAAGTCAGTGGCTTCACCAGAGGATCTAAAAGGACTAGTGATTCGTGTTCCTCGTAACGAAATCATGATTGCTTCTTACCAAGCATGGGGCGTAAACCCAACACCAATGGCATGGTCAGAAACATTTACTGGCCTACAGCAAGGCGTGGTTGATGGTCAAGACAACCCATACATCACTGTGCATGCGATGAAGTTCAATGAAGTACAAAAGTACGTCACAAACCTTCGCTACATCTTCTCTCTTGAGCCGCTAATCGTCAGTGAAACTGTCTTCCAACAACAAACGCCTGAAATGCAAAAGATCATTCTTGAAGCGGGTCAGGAAGCGACAGAGCACAGCTTTGCATACTTAGAAAATACTGAAAACAAGATCCGTGAAGAACTGCAAGCAAAAGGCATGGTCTTCACTGACCCAGCAGACAACGAGCAAGAGTGGATCAGCAAAGTCACTAAGTCAGTTTGGCCTAAGTTCTATTCAAGCATTGGAGGCAAAGACAAGCTAGACGACGTTCTTGAGTTACTAGGTAGAAAGTAACAATTAGATACGCCCTATCTGCTGTTCTCCGCTACTTAATCACCTAGCGATAGAACAGTGAGATAGGGCATTTACATGGCTTTACTCGTTGATCTGTTCTGTACCTGATCTTTTTAGGACCGTGAGCGACTGGTTGTCATGTAGAAATCAACATTGGAGGTTATATGTCAGTCGCTAAAACAATAAAAAAGCACCTTAACAACATTGAGGAATATACCTGTTGTCTGCTGCTCGCAAGCTTTGTCCTATTGCTATTCACACAAATCATTACTCGTCAGTTCTTTGATTACTCCATACCTTGGGGTGATGAAGTGGCCACTTACATGTTCGTTTGGTTTGCTTACTTGGGAGCTGTTGTAGCGGCCAAAATGTCGGCTCATAACCGAGTGAGCTTTCACTTCAAATTCTTTCCGCCAATCGTACAAACCGTTAGCGAAACCATCGCTGACTTCTTATGGCTCTGCTTCAACGGTTACTTTGTTTACCTCAGTTACGACTTCGTGTTTAACAAAATGAACCTGTTTTGGAAATCTCAAACCACAGGCATCCCGATGAAGTATTTCTACATGATTTTACCTATCGCGTTTTCCCTAATGATGATTCGAATTATCTGGAACAACTACGAGCGTTTATTCAAAGGCGCAACCAACGAAGATCCAGAAGTCAAAGAGCTGCGAAAAATGACGGCACAAAAGTCAGCGCAGTAGTCATCACAGAGAATAGTCGTAATAGAGAGATGTAATAATGGAATCCTATTTAACTCTAATTTTATTTGGTGGCTTCTTAACCCTGTTAATTCTGGGTGCACCAATCACAGTATCACTGGCCGGCGCTTCAATGGCGGCCTATATGTTGCTCGACAAAAATCCCATCGCTTTGGTACAAATTGCGTTTACTTCGGTGGGTAACTTCCCATTAATGGCGCTGCCAGCCTTTGTTCTTGCTGGCGCACTAATGGAGGCGGCGGGGATCTCCAAACGTCTGGTGGATATCGCCGAAAGCTTGGCCGGGCCCGTAACGGGTGGCCTTGGCGCGGCAACGGTAATGGCGTGTCTTTTCTTTGGCGCTATCTCGGGTTCAAGCCCTGCAACAACCGCCGCGGTGGGTATGTTAATGGTGCCCGCGATGGTTAAGCGAGACTACGATAAGAGCTACGCATCGGCAGTAACGGCCGCATCAGGTGGCTTGGGCATCATCATTCCGCCATCCATTCCTTTGGTTATTTTCGGCATTTCTGCGATGGGCTTAATGGCACCGCCAGAAGCCATTGCTCAGCATGGGCAGTTTGCTTCTTTGTCTATTCCAAAACTGTTTGTTGCTGGGGTTGTGCCGGGTTTCATTATGGCGTCGACGCTAGTGGTCACTAACTATTTCATTGCTAAGCGTGAAGGCTATAAAGGGCTAACCGAAACATGGTCGTTTGGTGATGTAAGGCATTACTTGCGTCGCGGTTTATGGTCGATATTAGCGCCATTCCTGATTCTTGGTGGTATCTACAGCGGTATGTTCACACCAACAGAGTCTGCGGTTGTGGCGATTTTTTATTCGCTATTTGTGGGTATGTTTATTCACCGAGAATTATCGTTCAAAAGCGTGATGAAATCTTTGTCGACCACCACATGGATCACTGGGCGTGTATTGTTAATCCTTTTTGCTGCCACCGTGTTCGGACGTTTGTTGATTGAGCAAAAAATCCCAGTAGTGGTTGCCGAGTCCCTACTCAGCTTTACCGACAACATGTACATGGTGTGGGCGTTAACGATCACTTTGCTGCTGTTCATCGGCATGTTCATGGAAACCTTGGCGGCGATCATGATCATTGTGCCAGTGCTGTTGCCAATCATGTACATGCTGGGCGCCGATCCTACCCACGTTGGTATCGTGGTGGTGTGTACGCTCTCGATAGGTTTTGCTACACCACCGCTCGGTGAAAATATCTTTGTCGCCTCGGGGATCGGTGGCTCTACGGTCGAGCAGATCACCGCGAAGATCCATCCCTTTGTACTTGCATCTGTCGTAGGCGTTTTCGTTATCGCTTTCTTCCCACAAATCACGCTTTGGCTACCGTCCTTAGTCGGCTATTAGGAGACACAACGATGAATCTATCCAGAATAATCCTTATAAGTTGCGCCTTGTTTGCTGTGGTCAGCGGCATTGGATTACGTGCAGAGCATTCAGAAGTCGAGAAAGAGATAAAGCCAGTCAATGTGCTCGATATCTCTGAGCCACATGTGGTCAGTGACGCTGAAAGAAGAGCTAAAACCTTGTTGGCGAAAGCGGTGGTGCACGTTCAAAAAGAAGGTGACGACAGCGTGAAAGACTTCATGAGTGATGCCGAATATATAGACGGTGAGCTCTATGTGTTTGCTCTTGGTATTGATGGCCAATTCCTTGCCAGTGGCGGATCTTCTATGGTGCTGGTGGGCGACAGTGTGTTGGATACCCAAGACGTTTACGGCAATCCTTTTTTCCGTGAAATGATTACCAAAGCGGTACACAAGGGTTTTGGTGAAGTGAAGTATCACTGGACCAACCCAACCGATCGCATGGGTGAGCCGAAAACGACTTTCTTTGAGCGTGTCGGCGATGTGATTGTCGCTGTGGGTTATTACCCAGAACGTTCCAGTGCTGCTGAGGCTAAGAATTTATTGGCGAGAGCCATGACCGCGATAGTGGAGTCAGAACAAGAGAGTTTAACGGAGTTCAATGACGCCGAAGGAAGTTTTGTAGAAGGAGACTTATATGTGTTTGTGATGGATATGAGCTCTGGAAAACTGCTCGCGCATGGCGTGTCTCCTGAGCTTGTTGGGCGTTCACACAACGAAATTCTAAGCCCTGACGATAAGCCGATTCTCACTGAGATGTTAAACCTAGCCAAAGAAAATGGCCGAGGCGTTTATACCTATCAATGGTTAAACCCGTTGTCGAGCAAAGTGGAAACCAAGCACACTTACTATCGAGTGATCGACAATAAGCTGGTTGGTGTTGGTTATTACACAAATTCAAACAACACGTAAAAGTGTGTCTAATGAGCTCTCAGCCCAATTAGATAAAGGGCTAGGGGCGGAAATTCCGGTTTGTGTAAAAAATCAATTTAGTAAAATTCACACTGTGAAATTTTTGTTGTGAAATTGTTTAAAAAATACAAGTAGTATGAAATACATGGAAGCCACACAGTAAAGAACACATTTGAAAAGGGTCAATCAGGATTTTTGACCTACATGAAATTCAAAGCCGTAAGAGGGAAAGATTATGAATATGCTGACACTAGACAAAACAGAACTTCACAGAAACCATTCAACATTTATTGCTGAAGCTGTCTTTGCCGTAGAAATGGTGAAAGCAGACAAGCAACTCGAAAAACAAAAAATGGCGAAACAGTTGCTTGATACTCTATTTCCTCTAGAGACGGGTTCACATGAAGATGTAGTGAGCTACGAGATCGATTACCGACACGTTCAGGTTTACTTCAAGAATGGCGAACATACTGGACTGAAACGCGCTAAACACTTTGTGGCTTACACAGGTGATAAATCTAAGCCTTCAGCAATCCTATTCCGTGATGAAAGCGGTACGCACGTTGAAGTGACAATCGGCGCTCGTAAAGGCACAGGCCGCCTGGAGTTGGTTGATATTCAAGATATCCAATTAGAGACATGCACCACGTTTGGTCAAACTGAGGCGAGCCGTTCTTCTGGCATCCGTCACTGGGTGAGCTTAGTAAAAGGCGATGAAAGTGGCCGCCCGAATGCATCAAGTGAAGACAAAGAGTTCACGGCGAAAAATGGTGAAGACTATAACCTCGGTTTTTGCTTCGCAATCTAACGTACTGTCTTTGAAATGTGCAGTGCTGATCTGTGAGACGCAGCACTGACATTTGAACACTGATTTCTCTTTTACCTTTGGTAACTTTCCCCGCCCCTATAGCGGGGCTTTTTTATTAGAGCTATAAGTAAATTGGCTGATTATTAAAATTATCTGCAAAAAGTTTGGATGTAATTTTACGGTTCGTCATTTTAATTTAAATTGTTGTATTTGAACGTTTTTATTCTTTTATTTTACTCTGTTTTTATTGGGTTAACTATCACTATCAACGGTGGTTTGGGTGACTATTGAGCTAAAACTCAGTCAAAATGCTTTGAGCTGTGCTATAATGTGCGCCTTGGGATTGAGCCAGTAAGTCCATTTATCACTAACTATTGTGATTTTTATTGCCTTTTATTTAGGCGGTTCGGCGAGCCAATCAAGTAGTAATTGGATATGGAGAGCGTCCTTATATTCGTTGATTCGGATATGTGAACATCATAATTTATGAGTTTTAAATCAAAAAAATACAGTATCGATTCTACTGACTATCAAGTTGGTCAAGATAACGTCAGTAAATGGGGCATGGATGTCCACAATACCGTCTTCATAGCCTCAGTAGGCTTATCTCTTCTCTTCATCATCACTCTTCTTGCTCTTCCTCCAGCAGATGCTAAAGCTGCTATTGATTCTATTAAGGGTGCTGTTTTATCAAAGTTTGACTTCCTGTTTATGTGGGGAGCTAACATCATGCTAGCGTTTGCTGTTGTTCTAGCATTTTCACCGTTGGGTAAGATTCGCCTAGGTGGCGAAGACGCGACGGCGGACTATTCGATGTCATCTTGGATTGCGATGTTATTCGCAGCCGGTATGGGTATCGGACTTATTTTCTGGGGCGTTGCTGAGCCAACCGCGTTCTTCACTAACTGGTTCGGCACACCATTAGATGCGGAACCTTTTACAGAAGCAGGCCGTGAACTGGCATTAGGTGCAACCGTATTCCACTGGGGCTTTCATGCGTGGGCTATCTATGGCATGACGGCGCTTTGTCTAGCGTACTTTGTTTACAACAAAGGCTTACCGCTATCAATGCGTTCTGTGTTTTACCCAATACTGGGTGAACGAGTTTGGGGTAAAACAGGTGATGTGATCGACGTACTAACGGTACTGGTTACCCTGTTTGGCCTTGCGACTTCATTAGGCCTAGGTGGTACGCAAGCAGCAAGTGGTATTAGCCACGTATTTGGCTTGGAAAACAACATCTACCTTCAGCAATCAATTATCGTTTTGATTATGGGCTTGGCGATCATCTCTGTTATGCGTGGCATGGACGGTGGTGTTAAGTTCCTAAGTAACCTGAACATGGTTATTGCGTTCGTATTCCTTGGTCTTATCGCTGTATTGAACTTTACGACAGTGCTTGATTCTGTGGCGACTGCGGCAACGGGCTATGTGAAAAACATCGTAGCTTTGAGCCAAAGTGCGGGTCGTGAAGACACAACATGGCTGCATGGCTGGACTGTGTTCTACTGGGCATGGTGGGTTGCGTATGCACCATTCTTCGGTATGTTCGTAGCGCGTATTTCTAAGGGCCGTACGGTTCGTGAGTTCCTACTTTGCGTACTGATTATCCCAACATTGGTAACGTCGGCTTGGATGTCGATCTTCGGTGGCGTAGCTATCGAGCAAGTAATTAACCATGTGGGACAACTTGGCCTCGACCAAGGCATTACAGACGTATCTCTAAGCTTGTTCTACATGCTAGATGCTTACTCGTTCGGTAGCATTCTGTCAGTTCTCGCAGTCGCACTGATCATTGTGTTCTTCGTTACAACGCTAGACTCAGGCTCTATCGTTATCGATGGCATGACAGCGGGTGGTAAACTAGAAGTGCCAGTGAAACAGAAAGTGGTTTGGGCGGTTATCTCAGGCGCTATCGCAATGGTGATGTTGTGGATTGGTGGTACTCAATCTATTCAAGCTCTGCAATCGATCACGATCATTGCTGCACTGCCGTTTACGATCATTCTTCTGATTGGCTGTTTTAGCTTGTTGAAAGGTCTACTGACTGAAGTAGATAAAGCACAAGAAAACGTTAGCGAAACCGCTAAATAAAGTAATCGAATATGGGGAGTATATAGTTCGCTAATTACTCCTTATTCAGTGTTATTTCAAAGCTCTCTTGTACTGTGTGCAAGGGAGCTTTTTTATGCCCAAGAAGAAATCAAAGACAAGTAGAAAAGACAAAAAAAAGAGCCACAAGTGAATCGTCACTTGTGGCTCTGTTTAGTTTTAGGGAGCAGCTATTAGCTAATAGCTTACGCGTTCAATTCATGTTGAATTACGTAATCCAAAGCACCGACTACCGCTGCAACTTGAGCGTCATTACACTCTTCGTCAGTCACTTTGTCGCTGTCTGGGTAAACCTCTGTGGTTGTTCCGTACTTACAGTCGGTCACGCCGCCACATAAGCCAAGCTTCTTCATTGGGTAGTTGATCACACCGTGTTGAGTGACGTCTGAACCAATGATCTTGCCTTCGTCATCCGCAGGCGCAATGTGCGTTACTTTTTCTACTGAAGCAATTACTGCCGCTTGGAATTCTGGTTGCGGGTTTTCAGTATCGCCAACCGTGTAGAAACCATCTGGAATCATACCTTCGATGTACTTAATACCATCACGAGCCGCGAGTGCTGGTCGGAATTCAGTTTCATCAGAGTCTGTCGTCTCATGCAGGTCAACGTGAACCAATACTTCTGGCAAAGAGGCCACTAAAGCTCGTAGGTTTGCTGATTCTTCTGCTGGTGTACCGTCATAGAAAGAGCGGTTTGGATCAACAGCATTTGGGTTCCAGCGGTTGATCACCTCGTAACCCCAAGGGCTTACACAAGGTGCTACTACAATGTTGAAGTGCACTGTGTATTTCTCTGCTTGGGTCGCTGCAAATTTGATAGCGCCATGCACACCACTGGTTTCGTAACCGTGAACGCCACCTGTAACGAGAATGGTCGGCTTTGAATCGTCCCAGTTTTTGCTCTTAATTGCGAAAAGTGGGAAGCGAGCTTCGTCGTAGCTCAGTGCACCGTATTGTTCGATATCAAAACGGTCTGCAAGTGCTTTAATCTTTGGCACAACTTCTTGTTGGTATTCACGCTTAACCGTTCTTTGAGCTAACCATGCTTGACGTTCTGCTTGTTGCCACTTTTGTCCTGGCTTACCAATTGGGTAGGTAGATTCACTTTTCATCTATACTTTTTCTTTTATGTTCGTGAAAGATTGAGACAGATTATTCCTGTCTAACAGAGACAGCAATAGAAAACACAACTTGTGACTTTATTTTTTACAGACTCATAACTTTGATGAGTGAATTGATGATGTTACATTTCATCGATGGTTCAATCCTTTAAAAAGAGACAATAAAATGGCTGGAGCAAGTTTATTAACACTGCTAGATGACATTGCAACCGTGTTGGATGATGTCGCACTGATGTCTAAGGTGGCAGCTAAAAAAACCGCAGGCGTCTTGGGTGACGATTTAGCCCTTAACGCTCAGCAGGTATCAGGTGTTTCTGCTGAAAGAGAAATCCCAGTGGTATGGGCGGTCGCAAAAGGCTCATTTAAAAATAAGTTGATTTTGGTTCCGGCGGCATTATTGATCAGTGCGTTCATCCCTTGGTTGATCATGCCACTTCTCGTGATTGGTGGTCTGTTTCTTTGTTTTGAAGGGGCGGAGAAAATCTTAGAGAAGCTCTTTCCTCATACTCATCAACATGACGAGAAGGAAGAGGATACGAGTACTGGCGAATCCATAGAGGAATATGAGAAGAGAAAGGTCTCAGGCGCGATTCGTACCGACTTCATATTATCTGCGGAAATCATTGTGATTGCGCTAGGTACCGTAACGGGTACAAGTATCCTTACTCAGATTCTTGTCGTGAGTTTGATAGCCGTTGTGATGACGATTGGTGTTTATGGCTTAGTGGCAGGGATCGTTAAGCTGGATGATTTAGGTTTCTATCTCCAGCGCACGTCGAATGGCAGTACCATTAAAACCCGTTTGGGTGATGGGTTAGTCGCCTTTGCACCAAAGCTGATGAAGATGCTTGCTGTGGTCGGTACAGCTGCGATGTTCTTGGTTGGTGGCGGTATTGTGGTGCACAACGTTCCTGCGATTCATCATTTAATTGAACCGATTATTATGGATTTTAGTGGACATACGATTGCGACAGCGGTGGTACCGACGCTATTAAATGGTGTGATTGGGGTTTTAGCTGGATTGATTGTCGTTGTTGTTTGGACTGCGATTGGAAAAATACGCGGTAAGTAATCGTTCATTATTTTTATAATAAGACAGTCTTTCATCGAAACAAAAAAGGGTCACCATAATTATTATGGTGACCCTTTTTCGTTAAATGGAGGCGTTTACTTAACAGCCCAAGCGCTTATTTTACAGCCCAAGCAATCGTCTCGCCGCCACGGATTGGCACAACGATGTCTGAACCGAAAGGCATGGTTTCAGCAACATTCCACTCTTCTTTAACGAGCGTGATTGTGTCTGCATTACGTGGCATGCCGTAGAAATCCGGACCATTGTGGCTTGCAAACGCTTCCAAGTTCTCAATCTTGCCTTCTAAATCGAATACTTCAGCGTACAGTTCAACCGCAGCGTGTGCTGTGTAAGAACCTGCACAACCACATGCTGACTCTTTAGCGCCTTTCGCGTGTGGCGCAGAATCGGTACCCAAGAAGAACTTCTTGCTACCGCTTGTTGCCGCTTCGATAAGTGCTAACTGGTGTGTGTTGCGCTTAAGGATAGGTAGGCAGTAGAAATGTGGCTTAATGCCGCCAACCAGCATGTGGTTACGGTTGTAAAGCAAGTGGTGAGCTGTGATGGTTGCCGCTACGTTCTCGTTAGCGTTCTTAACGAAAGTCGCTGCATCTGCAGTCGTGATGTGCTCTAGAACGATCTTCAGGTTAGGGAAGTCGTTAACAATCGGTGCTAGAACCGTGTCTAGGAACTCTTTTTCACGGTCAAAGATATCAACATCGTGAGCCGTTACTTCACCGTGTACAAGCAGCAACATACCCACTTCTTGCATCGCTTCTAGTACGTGGTAGATCTTTTGAGCTGAAGTTACACCTGAATCCGAGTTTGTCGTTGCGCCAGCAGGGTATAGCTTCGCCGCTACAACAGCGCCAGATTCTTTCGCTTTGCGAATTTCATCAGGTGTTGTGTTGTCTGTTAGGTAAAGTGCCATTAGAGGCTGGAACTGTTCACTTGGCTGCTCTGCCATGATGCGTTCACGGTAAGCAAGAGCCATTTCGGTATCGGTTACCGGTGGGATGGTGTTTGGCATGATTAACGCTCGACCATTGTAGCGGCTGATATCGCGGACTGTATCTTTTAATACTTCGCCATCGCGTAGATGAACGTGCCAGTCGTCAGGACGAGTAATCGTAAGTTGTGTCATTGAAGGCTCCCACCATTTGAAGTGTTATGTAGTTGGAGCCTAAACTCAGCGAAATCTGTGAAAGCAATCGCTTACGTTTAGGCGACAGGATGATAGTGGAAAAGCACTTTCATTTCATCCTATTTTTAACTCTTCAGGGTTAGGAGCTTGTTTTTATGGATATTTTATTCGGTATCTATTTGTTAATAAGGGTTAGCGGGTGGCTACCCACAGACCATGGATCATTCCTGGAACCCAGAAGAAGAAGGTCAGGACGATGTTAATCAGCAAATCTTTACCTGCACCGCGAGCGAAGAACACACCAACGGGCGGAAGCAATACACATAAAATGATAATGACGAGTTTGTTCATGATAAATCCTTTTTATTCAATGAAAGTTCAATGCGATAACCGTGTTCATATTATAGAACGTATAGAGAGTGTTAATGCATTGCTGTCTTAATGTATACAAGGCAGTGATTTAAACATCTCAAGATATTAGCTTAGTATCAAGTGTTTAATGCCTGCCAGTTTATCTATTTATAACCATTTGTTAGCATTGAGACAAACAACAAAACATTGGAATCGTTATGTCGCAGTCACCTTTGGATCAAAAGGCTTTGGAGCAAGAGCTTTCAGGTCAACAGCCCTCCTTATCTCAAATTAATGTGTTTCCGGTTAAATCAGTGGGCGGGATCGCACTCTCTTCTGCTTGGGTCGAAAAACAGGGCCTTACCTTCGATAGACGCTTTATGTTGGCACTGGCTGACGGCTCAATGGTTACAGCGCGTAAGTACCCGAAAATGGTCAAGGTGTCTTCAAGCTTGCAGCCAGACGGTTTGATTTTTACTTACGAAGGCAAAGATCCCCTGCGTCTAAAGTATGTAAATTTCAAGATGCAAGAAGCACCAGCAACGGTTTGGAAAGACAGTTTTACTGCTTACACCACCAATGATGAAGCCGATGATTGGTTCAGTGATGTGCTCGGAGTTCGTGTTGAGCTACTGTTTTCTGGTGAGCAATCGAATCGTGTTCGTGAAAAACTCGGTCAGAACGTCAGTTTCGCTGACGGCTATCCAATGTTAGTGATCAGCCAAGCCTCTCTAGATGAGCTTAATCGCCGCAGCCCTGAAGTTCATTCGATGGATCAGTTCCGCACCAACTTCGTTGTTTCGAATACAGAAGCCTTTGCTGAAGATGGTTGGAAGCGTATCCGTATCGGTGAGGTTGAGTTCGAAGCGGTGAAGCCTTGTGAGCGTTGTATCCTAACGACAGTTGATGTTGAGCGTGGCGAATTTAGAGCAACAAAAGAGCCTCTTAATACCTTCTGTACATTCAGAGCTAACGAGCGTGGTGGCGTTTTCTTTGGTCAGAATCTTGTGGCTAAAAATGAAGGTTTGGTTAAAGCGGGTGATGTGGTTGAAGTACTCGAAACCAAAGAGAAAGAACACTATGAAGACACTTGGGTTGAGTCGTTACGTTTAACGTGTGTTGAGCGTGAAGAGATCGCTCGTGACTTTACGACCTTTTGGTTAGAGCCTGCCAAAGAGAACCACTCACTACCAAGTTATCAGCCTGGGCAACATCTGCCGATTGAGATGGTGATTAATGGCGAGAAGGTGTCTCGTCGTTACACGCTATCTTCCAGCCCATCACGTGCGGGTCGTTTGGCGATTTCCGTGAAGCGAATAGACGATGGTCAAATCTCTAACTGGTTAAATGATCACTTCCAAGTGGGTGATACTTTGGTTGCTCAAAATCCAGATGGTGCGTTCTATTTAGAAGCGAATCCAACTCACCCGTTACTGCTTTTGTCTGCAGGCAGCGGCATTACGCCAATGTTGTCGATGCTTCGTTATTTGGCCGATCATGGCCAAATTGATGATGTGGTTTTCTATCATCAATGCAGCAGCGAAGAAGACATCCCTTACCAAGCTGAGATTGATAAGATCGCCAGTGAGCACGCGGGTCTTCGTGTTATTTATTCATTAAGCCAACCAACCAAAGAGTGGGATGGTTTATCTGGCCGTTTGAGCGTGTCGCATATCGCTAAAATTGAAGAGTTACACAAGCGCCAAGCGTTCGTGTGTGGCCCTGACGGCTTTATGGATAATGCAAAGAAACTGCTGATTCAAATGGGGCTCAACCCTCAGCATTACCATCAAGAAGCGTTTGGTGTGGCTCAATCGACCGAGGAAGCGGTGAAGCAACTGCAGTTAAGTGTGAACGGCTACCTGTTCGAAGGTAATAATCAATCAACCTTGCTAGAGCAAGCAGAGTACGCGGGGGTATCTATTGCTTCAAGTTGTCGTGCGGGTTTCTGTGGAGCGTGTAAAGTGACGCTTGAGTCCGGACAAGTTCATCAACCGGATGTCCCTGCATTGCAAGATCATGAACGTAATATGGGGCAGATCTTGGCGTGTTGTAGCGTGCCTCAAACCGATATCGAAGTTGTCGATTAACGACTCGTTAGATCATTAAGAAAAACGCATTAAAAAACACTAAATAGAAAAAGCCGGAAGTTCGTAAATGAGCTTCCGGCCTTTTTGATTCTGAGCTAATTCAAAAATTAATCGTAGATCGTTGGGATTGGTTGACGCTTGTGCTGTGTTGCTTTGTAGATGCCAACTAAGCGATCGGATACGTCTTGAGAAACGGCTTTGCCTTCAAGGAAATCATCGATCTGATCGTAAGAAAGGTTCAATGCTGCTTCATCGGCTTTCTGTGGATCAAGCTCTTCTAGATCAGCAGTGGGTACTTTCTTAACAAGTTGCTCTGGAGCGCGCAACGTTGCTGCAAGCTCACGAACTTGGCGTTTGTTCAAACCAAATAGTGGTGCTAAATCACATGCGCCGTCACCGTGCTTAGTGTAGAAACCAGTGATGTTTTCCGCTGAGTGGTCAGTACCAATCACAAGACCGCCAACGTAACCAGCAATCTCGTATTGTGCGATCATGCGAGCACGAGCTTTCACGTTGCCTTTCACAAAGTCGATTTTTGCTGAATCTGTTGGTAGTAGACCTGTGCCTTCAAGAGCAACGTGAGATGCAGCGTGAAGCCCATCAACACCCGCTTTAATGTTGACAGAAACAGATTGAGAAGGCTGAATGAAAGAGAGAGCAAGCTGTGCTTCGTCTTCATCTTTTTGTTCACCGTAAGGTAGACGAACCGCGATGAATTGGTACTCGTCGCTACCAGCGCTTTCATTTAGGCTATCAACGGCCATCTGTGCCAAGCGGCCACAGGTTGTTGAGTCGACACCACCACTGATACCAAGGATCAGTGATTTGCATCCTGACTGTTGAAGTTTCGTTTTGATAAACTCCACACGACGAGTCACTTCGAAGTGAGGGTCAATTGAAGGTAGTACGCGCATTTCGTCACGAATTAACTGTTCCATTCGTATTCCTTTCCTACAAGCAAATTAAAAATCTAGTGTTATCATACCTAAATCATCCGATTTAAAAACCTCTTTGCACAAGCTTAGAAAGAGAAGGCAGTAATAAGTAATGGAAAAAATAGCCATTTTCGGTAGTGCGTTTAATCCACCGAGTTTAGGGCATAAAAGTGTGATTGATTCATTGGCTCACTTTGACAAAATCCTGCTCGTTCCAAGTATTGCCCATGCTTGGGGAAAAGAGATGCTAGACTTTGATACGAGATGTCAGTTAGTTAACGCATTTATTAGCGATCTTTCATTGGATCAAGTGGAGCTTTCTTTGGTCGAAAAGAGCCTATTTACTCCAGGTGAAAGCGTAACGACTTATGCGGTGCTCAGCGCACTTCAGAAGTTACATCGTGATGCGGAACTCACGTTCGTTATAGGTCCTGACAACTTCTTTAAGTTCTCATCTTTTTATAAATCAGATGAGATTACTGAGCAGTGGTCTGTAATGGCTTGCCCTGAAAAAGTGAAAATTCGTAGTACTGATATCCGCAATGCGCTGATAAGTGGAAGCGATGTGGCAAAACTGAGTACAAAGTCAGTTACAAAGATATTGCAAGATAGTGGACTGTATACAATAATGTAGATTCACTCACTCAAGAGGTCTGATGACTATGCTAAAGCGCGCGATACCAGCGACGATGATCATTGCAGCATGCAGTTTACCTGCATATGCTGAGTGTGATTTTTTTAGCCTAGATTCGGTAATGCTGACTTCTGATGACGAAAATAGCTGCTTGGATTTCTCTACTAGCCTTGAATCTTTCGGTCAACGTATGATTGAGCTCAGTGGGTTAAATGAAGGTGAACCTGAATCTGAATCAAAGCCAGACTATTGGTCTGATTGGGTTATTCAAAGCAAAGATGCGCCTTTGTTAACTCAGAGCCTTGAGTCTAACTATGTTGGTCTCGGTATGTGGTTTCCAGAAGAGCTGGAAGATGAACAGTATAATATGTCGACAGAAGAGTGGTTGATGAACCATGGTCTTCAGCTGAGCATCGGTTTTGGTGGTAAAGTTGAAGGGCAGCCGCGTATGCGTTTTGATTACCGTTGGCATGACTCTAGTGATGCAGACTTAATGATGCAGGTTGAGCTGCCATTCTAGACAGGTAGTTCATTCTTTTCTGTCTAAGTGCTAAGAATTAAAAAAGCCGCGAAAACTGAGTTTTTGCGGCTTTTTAGTATTTGGCTTGCTAGTTTTAATACCAGCTCTCACTTACCGCCAAGCTATAAATCTTCACCAAACACGAGCATGCACAGTTGCTCGAACTCTTCTTCTTTACCTGAGAACAGGTCATCAATCACAAGAGTACGTTTCTGACCTGATTGCATGCGTTTCTTCGCCTCGCGCATTACCATCACCAATGTGTGCTCTTGCGGTAAGTTCGAATCATCAACATTCCATTGATTGAATCGCTGAGACAGAGCACTTTCACAAAGCAGTGGTTTAAACGACAACACTTCTTGCTTCAATACAGAAAGCATATCTTTAAACGCTTGCTCAGTATTATTCGTTTTTAGACTACGAGACTTAGTAACTTCTAGCTTTTCTAGCAACGCAGAAGAGAGGTTCGTTTGCGTGACGTATCCCGCTTGTCTTGGGAATGAATCCGTCAAGCGCACAGAAAAGTCGACACGATTGACCTGTGTGTTTGGAAAGTAGGTCAGTGATGTTAGGCAGTCATATGGAACCCAGACGCTCTGACCTGGCTCGACGGCATACTCTTGTTTGCCCAGCTTAATCAAAACCAAACCACTTTGAACCGATACAAGGCTATGCTTAAGTACTTTTTTGCGTGGTGTAATCACCAGGTGTGAAAAGTAAGCCGATGTATATTCAATAGCGAAGTTCATAGATAGTACCTTAGTCTTGGGGCGTCAAGATTACCGTTAATCTTAAAGAATGCCAATAATAACAGGGCATTTTCGATGTTTCTGGTCTGACCTTGTCAAAAGTATGGGCTCTGTAGCTGCGATAAGTCAAAACAACGCGTAGAATGAGCCAGCTTTTTATTATATGAATGAAAAAATGACCTCTCCAACCGATCCATATGTTGATATTCGTCCTTACGGCGATGATGAAATTCCAGCGGCACTAAACCGTCTTATTAATGATGAAGAATTTATCAGTGCGATCTTGCACTATCGTTTTTCAAACCATGCGTCTTGGTTCAAAGCGCTAATGAGCCCGATCTTGCGAGTGTACTTGAAAATGAAATGGAGCAAGCTGACTAGCGTTGAATCCATTCAGATCGAAGTGAAAAAGTACTTACGCGATACGCTCGCTAAAACCACCAAAGGGGTGACATACACGGGTTTAGAGTCACTGGATGCGAACCAAGCGTACCTGTTTGTATCAAACCATCGTGACATTGCTATGGATCCAGCGTTAGTTAATTACGCTTTGCATCTGAAAAATCATCAAACTTGCCGTATTGCCATTGGTGATAACCTACTAAAGAAGCCATGTGCGACTGAATTGATGCGTCTGAACAAAAGCTTCATCGTAAAGCGTTCTCTAAAAGGGCCACGTGAAATGATGAAAGCGCTTGGACAATTGTCTTCGTACATTAAGCACTCTCTAGAAACAGGTAACTCTATTTGGATCGCTCAGAAAGAAGGTCGTGCAAAAGACGGCAATGACTTCACAGAGCCAGCAATTCTGAAGATGTTCCATGTTGAAGGGCGTAAGCAAAAAATCGTATTTCCTGAGTACGTGAAATCATTGAAGATCGTTCCTGTGGCTATTTCATACGAAAACGATCCATGTGACACCGCGAAAGCAATAGAGCTTTTTGAAAAAGACGTAAACGGCAGTTACGAAAAGGGTGAGTTTGAAGATATCGAAAGTATCATTCAAGGCATCATCGGTAATAAAGGGCGTGTTCATGTTGGTTTTGGTCAGGTTATTGACCAAGATTTCGATACGCCTGAAGCACTTGCTCAAGAGATTGACCGCCAGATCCATGATAACTACAAACTATTTCCTGTGAACTTACTGGCTGCAGAAAAAGAAGACGAGTCGATTACAGCTGCGGTGAAGCAAGAGTTTGAAGATAAACTATCGAGTTTGCCACAAGGTGCTCGTCAGTACTTGATCGATAGCTATGCGAACCCAGTGAAGAATATTGGTTAACGAGCGTTAGCAAACAAGTTCGTTGATTGAATTGAAAAAGGAGCCTAAGGCTCCTTTTTTATAGCGGTATAGGTGTCTTTTTCTAAGTACTGCTATTACCGTCAATCAATCAATCAATCAATCAATCAATGAATCGAACGGCAGGTTAGCGAGCAACAGCACCACCAAGATCTAATTGGGTCGGCCACGTGGTAATCGTGTTACCACCTAGGTAGATATTGCCTTTGACCGTCATGGTATCGGGAAATTCTGTAATTGCAGATCCGCCAATATATAAATCGCCATCAACCACTATCCCGTTTGGTAGCTCGGTTAAAGGAGTACGGATCACGCTTAGGTCTCCTTTTACTCTAAAGCCGTTGGGAAGCCGTATTAGGGGGGTATCTGTGAGGTTGATGAATCCACCCACTCTCACACCTTTTGGCCAACGGGTAATCTTACTTCCTATCAAGTCGGCGTAGCCTTTTATTTTTACGCCCGATGGAACTCGGGCTAGTAGACTGTTACCGCCTTTAAGGCTTCCCTTAACTTCCAACCCTTTGGGAAGGCGAGTGATTGCGGTTTTTTCTATATTTAAATTGCCATCGACGACCAATCCTGTCGGTAGTGATGTATAGGGCTTATTTCGTAAATATAAGTTTCCGTAATTATCCAGATGGTTCAATATTTGATACTGATCGAGTGGTTCTGCAGTCACATTTGTTATGGTTAAAGAACCAATAATAAGTACGATTATTCGGAGCATAACAAGCTTCTTATTACGATAGACGTTAACACTATAATGAAAAAATTATTCTCGCATAGTGTTTTACTCATTTGTTGGTCGGTAAAAAAGAATAGAACACAATGAAAGGCGAATCTGTGATTGAAATAAAGCGTCAAATTCTAAAAGGCTTTGTGATTGTAACTTCTGTATTTTGTTCAGCATCAGCATCAGCATCAGCATCAGCGAATGCTAATAAAATAATATCAACGCCCGCTAAGGCTGCAGTCGTCGTCACTCAGAGTGGTTCACAGCAACGAGTTTGTTATTATGATGATAAGGCCTATAGCCTAGGTGCGGTCGTTGAAGTTTCAGGAGTGTTGATTCGATGTGCTGCCGAAAATGATTTTGAGACCAATGGTGCTCTAGGCTGGATTGAGATTATAAAAAAAGACGAGAAATAAACTCGTCTTTCATTGATATGAGTGTTGGTGCTTATATTAACGTGCTAGAGAGCGAGTCTTAAGTTCGAAAATAATCTTCTCAGCGCTGACTTCAAACTTAAAGCGAGCATTTAATTCTGTGCTTTCTTCTGTCAGTTCTGATGCTTCAAACTCAACGTTGCTAGACACTTGTTTAGCAAGCTCAACGTACTTAGCAAACTCAGTTTCAATGAGTGCTTTAGAGTTACCGTAAACCGTTACTTCGGCAACATCGTCGCCTTCTTTAATGATAAACCCGATTTCACCTGCGCAGCCGCAAGCCTCACATACATCATTGTTACCAATATCTTGGCTCATAAATAATCCTCTTACAAAGTCTGCGGTTATTCTAGCGAGCAATTTGAACTGTATCTACAAAAATCAAAATCTTTGAACTAATTTTTACTAGTATGCTATGCTGTTTGATGGGATATTTAATGAATATGTATATTCGCGACGATAAATATGTATGTGATTAATATCACGTTTTCCTGAAGAGGTACGTTATTTATTTGTCAGAATATCATTCACTTAGTTGCGCCAGGATTGATTTTATAAGAGTATCTATCGCTTGACAGTTATTTATACAATGAATTTTTCGTTGGGTATTTCATATTCTAAGTAGTTATTTAAACTTATCGACTTAGGATTGTAAGGTGATTTTCGAAGAATAATTAAACAAAGTGCCCAAAGAGGCAACACTGTAAAATTGTTCGTACAAAGTATTTGTGGGTATTTAATGGAAATACTTGCGAAAAAATACCTTGCTCACATAATGCTGATAACGATTTTCATTCTGACTTCATTCGGTTGAGTTAGATGGATTTACAAAGAGAAGAACCTGAATATGCCAAAGCGTAGTAAAGAAGATACAGAAATCACGATCCAGAAGATCATGGATGCCGTTGTAGACCAGTTATTGAGATTGGGTTACGACAAAATGTCATACACGACGTTGAGTCAACAAACAGGCGTTTCTCGTACAGGTATAAGTCATCACTTTCCAAAGAAAACGGATTTTACTGCTGCTCTAGACGGTCGTATTTTCAAGATGTTTATGGAACACATTGACTTTGAAAATGGCCTTGATGCATTTTCGGCTAGCTGGGTTGCAGCACTTGAAGATGCTGAGTTCCTAGCGATCTTACGTTTACTTTTCCATCATATCGTTACTGCCGAGAATGCACATGAGTTTGCGGCAAACGGTATCGACCGCTTGTACAAGCTAACTGAAACTCAGTTTGGTGATGCTAGTGGTAAAGAACTAGAGTGGTTGATTGGTAAGTCATTGATTCATATGAGCCAATAATCAACACGCAATGAAAGAAGCTCCTGAGGGGGCTTTTTTTGTACCTGTAGTTTCACTTTTCTTTCTTTTTTCCTCTAGCTCTCACACCGTTGTCGTTATCTTGTCTTTGTGCTGAATAAAGTTATTTCTTTTCTTTTTAGATATTTAGGGTTTCGCCTGCATTTTACTGAGTAACTAAAAGCTTACTAACATTAACTGATGGTGTTTATTTCTAGAGCCTCAAACGTTCAAGGTGAGCCGTTTTAAGGGGTATTGCCATGGTAACTAACAAAATTGATTTTAAGGCGAGAGAGGGACTGTGAGACAATAAAAAGCCTCGAAGAAATCGAGGCGGTGAATGGTGTGGTTGTTAGAGAAAGCGAATACTCAAAACGAACCTGTTCTTAATCGAGCTTATTGTGCGGGATGAACCTGGGGGAAGTTCATGGTTGGGTGCTTTTCGACAATACTTGTGTAGCCGTACACATCTTCAATCATCGAAGGCTTAAGTGCTTCCCAAGGGCAGCCATCGCAAACTAAGTTTCCCTCTTTCAAAACTATCAATCGATCGGAATACTGCGCGGCTAGGTTTAAGTCATGTAAAACTACGATAACCGCTGCGTTGTGGTTGTCGGCTAACTCTCTCGCGATCTTTAACGTGTTGTGCTGATGGGCAAGATCCAGTGCTGATGTGGGTTCATCAAGCATCAAGATACATTGGTCACCAGAATAGTGAAGTTGGGTTAGTACTCGAGCCAAGTGAACACGCTGTTTTTCACCGCCAGATAGAGAAGGGTAGAGTCTTTTACTTAGGTGAGACACATCGGCAACATCCATTTTCTGGCTAGCTATGCTAGTGAGCTTCTTGTTGGACTCTTGCAACGGGATACCACCAAGCTCGACAACTTCGTGTGCCAGAAAAGGGAAGGTCAACGTACTATGTTGAGGAAGCATCGCCAAGTGCTTAGCCAACTTTTGAGAAGACCACTTGTCTTTGGTGTGTCCAAAATACTGAATATCACCAGTGCTCGATATCTCCTGACATAAAGCTTTGAGCAGCGTACTTTTTCCTGCGCCGTTTGGTCCAAGTAGTGTGGTTACCTTTCCTGCTTCAATCTCAATAGAAACGCCATCTAAAATCACTTTGTTGCCGAACTTCACTTCGATGTCGGTTGCTTTTAACGCTGCAGGAAACATTAAAGGATTCTCCCTTTCTGTTGAAATAGTAGATACAAGAAAAATGGAGCGCCGATGATTGCAGTGACAATACCAACTGGCAATTCAGCTGGAGCCAGTGCCACGCGTGAGGCCATGTCTGCAGCTGTTAATAGTAACGCGCCTAACACTGCTGATAGTGGCAACAGAATTCGGTGGTCAGGGCCAGCCAACATACGACCTAAATGAGGAATAACCAGTCCGATGAAGCCAATCATGCCAGACAAGCTAACCGTGATACCAACGCCCGCAGCCGTCAGTAGAATCAGCTTTCGCTTGAGTTTCTGTACTGGGATGCCAAGGTGTTGCGCTTCTGATTCGCCCAGTAATAGAGCATTCAATGACATCGCTTGGCGGTAGAAAACAACAAACAATCCAACGAGTGTGACAGCAGCAAGTAAAATGCCGGACCACTTAGCGCCCGCCAAAGACCCCATCGACCACAATGAAAGATCACGCAGCATTTGGTCATCAGCAATGAAGTTTAAGAAGCCAATACCTGCGCCTGACAATGCACTGATCGCAACACCCGCTAATAACATGATGGTCACCGAGGTACCGAATTTTCCCGTACCTAGCTTATAAACTAGCAGGGTGGTTAAAGCGCCACCTAAAAAGGCAAATACTGGCACGGCCGCAAAGTTCATAAAAGCAGGGTATTGCAGTGAAAGTTCAGAGAAAAGAACAATAGCCAACGCCGCGCCTAATGCAGCTCCGGCAGAGACGCCGATGATCCCAGGTTCTGCAAGCGGGTTTCGAAACAGTCCCTGCATGACGGCACCACATAATGCGAGAATCGCGCCGATTAGCATACATAAGATGGTTCTCGGTAAGCGGATCTCTTGAATCACCAAATTGATGTGGGGAGCTAAGTCATTGCTGGGTCGGAATAGGCTGGCTGCGCTGTCAGCTAAGCTTATGTCCATAGGCCCAACGGTGACCGAGTACAGCGCGGTTAAGACTAGGATGGCGCCAAAGCCTAACATCGATGTTTTTAGTGGGACGGATCGTAACAACATAAAGAGCCTCAATGTCTATCACTAGCTTCAATCCTCGTAGCCAACTTTACGAAAGCGACGCGGTAGTGAGGATTGAGCAAGTAACAGTAAAAATAGGGTAGTGAGTTATAGCGGGTAGATAAGTTATAGCGGATAGATAAGTGCGTTTATTCGCTTCGCTTCAGAGAGGCTTTCAAGACCAAGCCCTCCAACTAGAGCGCTGCCCTTTACGGTAATGATTTGCTTGTTCATGCCTGCTGGCGTTGCCGCTAGCATAGGTAACGATTTAAGAATGGCATCAGCGCCGCCTATTTTCTGGTAGCTACGGCCGCTCACTAAGATGACATCAGGCTGCATTTCAACGAGTGATTCCATCGACAGTGGTTTGTAAGAGGTCAGGCTTTTAGCCGCAGGGTTAACACCACCAGCCAATTCAATGATCGCGTTGGGTGATGTTTCACCGCCAGCAACATTTGCAGGACGGCCTTCATGCAGTAATAGGAACAGAACTTTCTTCGCTTCGTTGTTGGGTACTTGGTTAGCTTTCAGTGCCGCAATTTTTTGATTCACTTCGGCTTTCACTTGCTGTGAGTGAGCTTCGGTATGGGTAATCTTTGCAATTTGGTCGATACGCTTTAGTAGCCCTTCAACGTTTGCTTCGGTGTTAACGATCTCGACATCGATACCCACAGATTTTAATTGAGAAATGGCGTTGTCTGGCCCCATCTCATCTGAGCCGATGAGCGTCGTTGGCGATAAGGCAATCAATCCTTCTGCAGAAAGGTTTCTGTGATAACCAATCTTTGGCAGCTTTTTTGATTGAGGTAAGTGACTGGTCACATCAATTGCAATCAACTGCTCTTCAGCACCCAGAGCAAGAACTAATTCGGTAACGGCGCTGCCAGCACTGATGATTCTAAGTTGTTTTGCGTCGTCAGCATTGGCGATAGGTGCTGCAAGTACCAACCCCATCGCGGCGATTGCGAGTAAATGTTTGTTGTTCTTTAATTTATTGAGCACTTTTAAGTCTTTCATAATAATTTATTTGTACTTTCTTTTGATGGAGAGTAATCGCGAAGATGGCTTGTGATCAGCCTGTCCGCATGTTGAGTTTGAATCGATAGAGAGCTGGCTTTGGTTATTTGGTCTTATCAATAAAGAATCCAATCTCATAAAAGGTGCTAGGTCTCATGAAAATTTAAGAGTCGTTCTAGCCTTCCTCCGTGAGTAATTGGGTTGCTGGAATACCGTTTTCTTGTAAGAACGACAACAACTTCACTAAGTTCTCAACGTTAGCTGCTTTATCGGCGCCAATGATGATCGGTTTCTTATCCGATGTGCCTGTTTCTTCTAACAGTGCGATCTTGAAGTTTTCCCAGTCGATGTACTCTTGGCCGTTGATCGCCCAGTAAGGTTCGTGATCTAAGATATTGACGCTAATCGAATCTTTATGAACTTCAGAAACGTTTTTAATATCAGAACTCGGAAGCTCCACCTCTAATGACTCCAACTTCACTGATGCTGTCAGTAGAAGGAAAACCATCACGATAAATATAATGTCCAGTAAGGGTGTTAAATCCGGAACTAAGCTCTGTGTTTGAGATGAGTGGGGCGTTTTAATCATGCTTGGCTCACATCACCGATAGAGGCTTTGCTGACAGGAGTCCCTTGAGTGTCGCCAGACTGACTGGTTTGAATTGACATGCCTTCTAGCCAAACATTCACATAATTCAGAGTGTGTTCTAACTGAGCTAGCACTCGATCGGCCCATAACCCGAGTAGTTGAGCTCCTGAAATCGCAGGAAGCGCAATCATCAAACCCGCAGCAGTGGTTCTCATTGCTAATCCAAGACCGTCTGCCAAATCATTAGGCGTGATGCTGCCTGTTGTAGCGGCAACGCCTTTAAACATCTCAATAAGCCCAAGTACTGTGCCAAGCAGGCCAATTAGCGGGCTGATGACGCCGATCAAGCCAAGCAGTCTTAAACCTGCATGAAGCTGGTGGCGTTTCTCTTGTAGCCAAATTCCTGCTGCATCTTCACGTAAACCTTTTGAGAAAGAGTGGTGAGCAAGCAGCATCGACACGCCCTTGTACAGCAGAGGTCGTTTACCAGAAATAGATTGTGCTAATGCTTCGATTTCTTTGCTATTGGTTGGTGAAATCTGATTGAGCTCATGACGAATAGCGCGTTTGCCAACCCCAATGCTTAGCATGACTTGGAAGATACGCTCTGCGATGATCATTGCTGTTAATGCTGAACAGATAAGAAGAGGCCATGTCATTAGGCCAAGTTGATCTTGTAAGTAACTGATTTGTTGCATGGTTAATCCAACTTAAAACGAACAGGTATTTGCACACGGTGAGCAATTGCTCGACCATTTACAGTATGAGGTGAGAACTTCCATTTCTTAATGGCTTTCAAGGCAGCGTTGTCGAGCATTAGTGCGCCTGATGAGTTGACTAATGCCTGTTTAATTTGTTTTCCTTCAGCATCTAACCAGATCTCATAAGTTGCGACACCTTCAACGCCTCGGCGCCTTGCTTGGCGTGGGTAGCTTGGTGGCGTTGGACGAGCTGAAAAAGAGGGCCTAGTGATTAACACCGGCTCTTGGTTAGATACGCCTTGATTAACTTGTCGAGGTTGGTTGGCGGACTCGTCCATATTTTTATCGACTTTTTTGTCGGCCAGCTTTTCTGGTTGAGTCACCGGTTTTTTTTGAATCGGCTTTTTCTCGGCTGTCTTCTCCACAACCTTTTTCTCTACTTTCTTGGGCTGAGGTTTATTGGTGATCGCTTTTTTCTTTGGTGCAGGTTTAGCTTGCTTTGGCTCTACTGCTTTCGGTTCGACAGGTTTAGGTTCTGGGTGTGAGAGCGTTTCCTTGATTGGCTCAGGCTCAACTGGTTCTGTAACGGTTTTTTTCTGAGCTTGTGAGGGAACGCTCTTTGGAGTGAAGTTGATCGATACCGTGTTCGATTGGCTACCTGCTGGCATTGCAAAGACTTTGGATTCTTGAGCGACAAATAACATCGCCGCATGAATCACTAACGATGCACCGCCTGCAATAACATATCTAGGTACGTTCACATTCAATCCTTCACCAAATCTAAAATATGTATCGGATTATTGCTTAGAATCTAAATAAGATCAATTATCAATTGCATTATCATTTGCGTCTATTTATGATTCTCTCAGTTTTAGCAAACAGTCTTCCAGGCTTTGCTATATAAGTGTTTAGAGAGATTATATGAGCGTTGATATGTATAAGTTTGACGAATCAATTCTGGGCGTTTCTAGCCCAGACCCACTTCGTTTTGCATTTGCCAAAAAGCAATCTGCACATGCTGGGGGAAGCTCAATCCCGGTCGACCCGAGCAAGAAATTGGAAATCTTTGATGAATTGATGCTGAGTGAAGGAAAGAAACAGGATAAACGTTGTTTGTATATCCATATTCCTTTTTGTCGCGTGCGCTGTACGTTCTGCAATTTCTTCCAAAATGCCGCAAGCCGTAAATTAGTGGATGAGTATTTTGATGCACTGATGGTTGAGCTAAAGCAAAAAGCTAAAACCTCTTGGGCTCAGTCTGGACTATTTCACGCCGTCTATATTGGTGGTGGAACACCCACCGATTTATCTCCTCTACAAGTTGAGCTGTTAGGTAAGGCTATTCGTCAATACTTCCCATTAGCGAACGATGTGGAAATGACCTTAGAAGGGCGTATTAATCGATTTGGCGACGAGATGTTTGATCGTTCGCTGGAAGGTGGCTTCAATCGTTTCTCATTCGGTATTCAAAGTTTCAATACTCAAGTTCGACGTAGTGCTAAGCGCTTGGATGACCGAGAAGTTGTGTTGGAACGTATCAGTTCACTGAGTCGCACTGAACAAGCGCCTATCGTTCTTGATTTGCTATACGGGTTGCCACACCAGTCTATGGAAGTATTTCAACAAGATTTAGAAGACTACATGTCGACTGGCGCACACGGTATTGACCTCTACCAACTGATTGTTTCGGGCAACGCGCCTATGCTTAATCTTGTTGAGAAAGGAAAAATCCCACCACCGGCTAATACGCCAGATAAGGCGAGTATGTACTTGGCGGGTGTTGAGTTCATGGCAAAGCACAAGGTTAAGCAACTGAGCGTGAATCACTGGACTCGTGATAACCGCGAACGCAGTATTTACAACAGCTTAGCGAAAACTTATGCCGAAGTTCTACCCATTGGTTGTGGCGCTGGTGGTAACATCGGTGGTCATGGTGTGATGCAACATCGAACTTTAGACAGCTACATGGAGTCTATAAAGCAAGGTCAATTGCCAATAGCCATGATGACCAAGCAAAGCTCACTAGAGCCAACCTTCTCTTCATTGAAAGCCGGTTTTGATTCTGGTGTTGTAAGAAGAAGTACGTTGCCGAGTTTTATGGGGCAAGACACGTTTGACTACCTGAAGCCTCTGTTTTCACATTGGGAAAAGAATGGCCTAGTTGATCTTTCGGAAGATTACCTGAGCCTGACTATAGCTGGCAGTTTCTGGGCGGTAAGCCTTGCACAGAGTGTGATTCAAGTGCTTAACACTGAATATCAGACCTTGCACCCAGCACCAACTGCCTCTGGCTTGGGTGCTCACCCGCATGCAAGTTTGAAGCACGCTTAGTCTCGAATTTTTAATTCATAACTTACTTGTTTATACGGAAATCTATTCAATGACAGATACAACATTAGCAATGACAGAAACTTTAGAACAACGTGTCGCACGCATTCTAGAAGAAGAACCAAAACTGCTTCCTACTGCGATTGCTGAGAAGCTAGGTGTTTCAGAGGTTGAAGTTGTCGCTGCTTTTCCTGGAGACATGGCGGTGATGTTAGATGGCAGCCGTGCTCAAGATATTCTAGAAGGTTTGGTTGGTTGGGGCCCAGTGACCACAATTATGCATTCATTTGGCTCAATCTTCGAAGTAAAGGCGCCGTTCCCTAAAGGCAAAGTAGCGCGTGGTTACTACAATCTGATGGGTAAAGAAGGCGAGCTGCATGGCCACTTAAAACTGGATAACATCAAACATATTGGTTTGGTGAGCAAGGCGTTCATGGGGCGTGAAAGTCATTACTTCGGTTTCTTCAGTGAAACAGGCGAAAACATTTTTAAGATTTACCTAGGTCGCAATGAAAAGCGAGAGCTGATTGTCGACCAAGTTGAACGCTTCAAAGCACTAAAAGAACGAGCTTAAGTACAGTCAACATCAAGCTTAAATAAGATTGCCAGCTAGCTTAAAGAAAATATGAATGCTCGAGGTCCACTTAGTTTACTAATGAACGCTCAACCTCGGGTAAAAATAATAAATAAGAGAAAGTGAAGAAAGGAATTATCGATGGAACAACAAGTAAAACAAGAACGCCTACAAGGTCGCCTAGGTCCAGAAATCAAAGAGTTTCGCCAAGAGCGCCGTACTCTTCAACTTGCAACAGTTGATCAAGACGGTCGCCCGAACGTAAGTTACGCGCCTTTCGTACAGAACCAAGAAGGTTACTTTGTTCTAATTTCTGACGTTGCTCGTCATGCTCGTAACTTAAAAGCGAACCCACAAGTCTCTTTGATGATGATTGAAGACGAAGAGAGCTCGAAGCAGCTTTATGCACGTAAGCGTCTAACCTTTGATGCACAAGCAAGTGTTGTAGAGCGTGAAACGGAGCTTTGGACTCAAGTTATTGGCCAGATGCAAGAACGTTTTGGTGAGATTATTGATGGTTTAAGCCAACTTCAAGATTTTTCTCTATTCAACCTTAAAGCAGAGAATGGCCTGTTCGTAAAAGGTTTCGGTCAGGCATACCAAGTATCTGGCGACGACTTAGTGGATTTCGTTCACCTGCAAGAAGGTCACAAAAAAGTGTCTAACGAGTAAGCTCGTTTAACGGATTACTTTAGGAGCCCTCTAATGTGAGGGCTTTTTTGTGTCTAAGCAGTCATAGCCGCGTCGTTTAGGACTTTCGCTCCGCGCAACATGGCTTCGATTAATTCGCCTGCATTGAATTTCTCTAGCGCTTCATGTGCTCCCACTTGATTGGCTCGGTCAACACATATCTCACTGGATAGTGAAGTATGTAAAATACAGTAGGCATGACTGAGTGCGCTGTCGTTTTGTACTTCAAATGCAAGTTCATAGCCATCGAGTCCGGGCATCTCGATATCACTCACGAGAAGATCAATTGCAGTGCCTTTGCTTGCTTCACCTCGCATCAGGTCAATAGCATCTAAACCGTTGTTACAAATGCTATAAGGGATGTTGATGCTGTCTAAGGCATCAGACAGCTGCTTTCGTGCAATCAAAGAGTCATCAACCAATAGAATGTTCAGAGCTTTTAGGCGTTCTCTCTCGACATCAGTCAGCATCGGAATATGTGCGTTTTCATAAGCAGGGTAAATCTTAGAAAGTAATAACTCTACGTCGAGCATCTGCACGATACGATCTTCAAAACGTGTAATGCCGGTAACAAACACATTGGTTCCTACACTTGCGGGTGGCGACTCAATACTCTTCCAGTCACATTCAATGATTTTATCAATCGAACGAACCAAGAATGCGACAACGGTTCTTAAGCAATCTGTCACGATGAGCACACAGTCTTGGTATTCCGTCGGTGTGATCGGCCGAAACCCAATAGCTGCGGACATATCAATAACTGGAACCGTAAGATCGCGAATCGTGATGGTACCAATCACATGGTGATGAGAGTAAGGAATTTGGGTCATTGGCTGGAAAGGAACGATTTCTCTGACCTTAAGCGTGCCTATCGCAAAACTTTGAGTGAGGGATAACTTGAACATCAGCATTCCCTGTGACTGACTCGCTTTACTTATCGGTTTGGCCATAAGTGGCTCCTACTTAATACGCGCTTAATCTATAAGGATTAATTTAAAGGGAAATGGCATCCGCAGCAAGTTACTATGCGGTTTTTAAAGATCTTTAAGGGGGTTGTTTTCGGTTATAGAGTGAAGAATGATGATTCTTGGGTTAAAATCACGCTAAACGCAGGCGTTTGATGGACTTTTGTCGACAAGTCGTTAGCCGTAAGCTGAATTACAACAGTCAGTACTCTGATGAATTCTACGTAATCATCACAAATAAACTGACCGCAACAAACTGAGAATTATCATGGCAAGAACAGCAGCAGCGCTTCATATATTGGTGAAGCATAAAGAATTAGCAGAAGACATCATGACGCAGCTTAAAAAGGGCGCTAAATTTCAAACGCTAGCGAAGAAGCATTCAACCTGTCCATCTGGTAAAAAGGGCGGCGACCTAGGCGAGTTCAAAAAAGGTCAAATGGTGCCTCAGTTTGATAAGATTTGTTTCTCTGGCGAGACGCTTGTACCACACCTGGTAAAAACAAAATTTGGCTGGCACGTAGTGAAGGTTCTTTACCGAACTTAGTTATTAATATGTGTTAGATTGAATAAAAGGAGCGTAGATACGCTCCTTTTTTGTCATTTTTGGGCGCATTTAAAAACATTATGGCTGAGTGTTCATCCCGGACGTTATGCGATAATTGGCGCTACGCCCTTAACTATCCACCTTGACTAATCGGTGGGAGGAGGAGGGGTTTTAATGAGTAACTCATATAATAAATACCATTCTTAAGGAAATTTATGCAGCTTTGCCTTTTAGCCTTTGTATTTATCTAGAAAGCTGTAAACGAGTTTGGTAGGAGAACAACATGGAGAGTTCAGCTATGTTAAGCACCCCAGCGACAGATGTTATATTGCATGCTTTTGACTGGTGCTACGCTGACGTAATGAAGAACGCCCCTCTGATTCAAGAGTTGGGTTATAAATCTGTTTTAGTCTCGCCGGCAATGAAGTCGTTACGAGGGCCTAAAGGCTGTGATCGAGATACAGGTACCCAATGGTGGCAGCGCTATCAACCCCAAGATTATCGTGTGATCGATAATCAGCTTGGTGATACGCAAGACTTCACTGCAATGGTGAACACGTTAAAGCAACATGGGCTTCGTACCTATGTGGACGTTGTGTTTAACCACATGGCTAACGAGTCGAGTATTCGCGGTGATTTGACGTATCCAAATCAACAAGACATGGCGTCTTACCAACAAGATTCTGAGTATTACGAATCCGTTCGTTTGTTTGGTGATCTTTCTAAACCTTTGTTTGATGAGAACGACTTTGTCGAAGCGTTTGGTATCAAGAACTGGAAAGATACTTGGGAGGTGCAAAACGGACGTATTACTGGTGGAGCAAGCGATCCAGGCCTGCCAACGCTGTTAGACAACGACAATGTGGTCGCGCAGCAGAGAGCTTACTTAAAAGCCTTAAAAGAGATTGGCGTGAAAGGGTTTCGCATAGACGCAGCGAAACACATGACACTGTCACATCTACGCAAGGTGTGGACTGATGATATCTGCGAAGAAATGCACATCTTTGGCGAGATCATTACTGATGGTGGTGCGACCAAAGAAGAGTATGAGTTGTTCCTTGAGCCTTACCTCAAACACACTCGCTTAGGCGCTTACGATTTCCCTCTGTTCAATACTATCTTCAAAGCCTTTGAAGAGCAGGGCAGCTTTAAATCTCTGATCAACCCTTACTGTTTTGGTCAGGCGTTATCGAATATGCGAGCAATCACTTTTGCCGTCACTCATGATATTCCAAATAATGAAGTATTTTTGGATCACGTAATGGGTGAAGTTGACGAGCGATTAGCGCATGCCTTTATTCTTGGTCGAGACGGCGGTGTGCCGCTTGTTTACAGTGAACTGAGTACCAGCGGCATTCTGGATCAGAGTGGTCAGCCTCGTTGGCTTAACGATTGGCAAGCGCCTTACATGAAAAACATGATTCAGTTCCATAACCATGTTCATGGCGAAGCGATGCGTGTGGTTGAGGCAAATGATGATTTGCTGGTGTTTGTCCGTGGCGACAAAGGCATTGTGGTGATCAACAAGTCGAAGCGAAGTAAAACGGCATCACTGACTTGGACTGGTACAGTAACGGATTTATTGTCTGGTGCAGTGTTTGATTGTGTCGATAAGACGCTAACCATTCAGGTTGAATCTAATCAGTGCATGATGCTGACGACCAATGAGTTCGAACCTGTGACGAGTTAAGTCTGATCGGTTAGAAAGAGAAGTCGAAAAAGAAAGACCCGTTTACTAGCATCTAGTAAACGGGTCTTTTGTTTTTTAGGTTCTTGGCTGAACGTTAGTTAAACAGACAGGCGATTAAACCGTGAACTTGTTCAATAGTTCATCCTGTGCACGAACATTGTCAGTTTGTACCTGCATTGCCGTGTTTGCTTCTTGAGCTGCGTTGGATACTTGTGTTGAAAGGTCTTTGATCTTAACTGTGTTGTTGTTGATCTCTTCCGCTACTAAGCTCTGCTCTTCAGCTGCTGAAGCAATCTGAATATTCATATCAGAGATGCGCTGAATCGCGTCGCGGATGCGGTCAAGTGAAGAGTTTGCTTGCTGAGCGCGTTCAACGGCGTCAGTGGCTGTGTCTTTACTTTGATTCATCGCGTTAGATACAGAGCTTGCACCCGCTTGGAGCTGCTCAATCATGTTGCGGATCTCTGTGGTCGATTCTTGAGTACGTTGCGCTAGTGTGCGAACTTCATCGGCAACGACAGCGAAACCACGGCCCGATTCACCAGCACGCGCCGCTTCAATAGCAGCATTCAATGCAAGTAGGTTGGTTTGGTCTGCGATATCGTTGATTACTTTAAGAATCGTCTCGATATTTGCTGTTGCTGATTCAAGTACTTGTACTTCTGCAACCGCTTGGTCGATACGCGCTGAAAGGTTATCAATCGCTTGAGTCGTGTCACTTACTACAGATGTACCGTCTAGTGTCGCATCGTCAGCTTCACGAGCCGCGGCGGCTGCGCCTTGAGCGTTGTTTGCTACTTCCGTTGCGGTAACGGCCATCTCATTCATTGCGGTGGCTAGCTGTTCAAGCTCTTGCAGCTGAGTATTCATCGCATTCGCTGACTCACCCGCGCCTTTTACTGTGATTTCAGTGCCACGTTTAATCTCAACACCAATCGCTTTGGATTGAATGATTTGATTTTGCAGGTTTTCAGTAAAGGTGTTGAAGCCTTTCGCAAGGTCAGAGAACTCTTTATCTGTATTGGTATCTAGACGTTTAGTTAAGTCACCTTGTCCGCTCGCAACATCTTGAATGGCTTGGTTAAGCGTCTCAAGCGGGCGCATTAACACACGAATAAGGACGGTTAATGCAATGATGCTGAGAATAACCGCAATTAAAGAGTAGATTATCGAGCTGTTTTTCAGATCTTCAACCGTTTGGAATGCGATCTCTTCATCAAGTATTGCGCCGATGTACCAATCTTCACTTGGGATGTGAGTGAAGTTCACTAGGAACTTTTTACCGTCGACTTCAATTTGTTGAGATCCCTCGCGAATAGTCGCTTGTGGCAGGTAGCTTGATAGCGTTTCGCCATTGTTCTTAGCATTAGGGTGAGCAATCGTCGTGCCGTCGGCAGTGACTAGGAATAAGTAACCCGCGTCAAACAAGTTCACTTGGTTTACCAAGGTCGCAAGGTTGGTTAGTTCTAGGTCGTAGAACATACCTGCAGTGAAACGGCCGTTTTCTTGCACTGGCGTACCAATTGAAATGATGACTTTCTTGCTTGATACGTCCACATAAGGGTCGGTAACAACTAAACTGTTTTTGGACTTAGCATCAATGAACCAAGGGCGGATTCGTGGGTCGTAATCCGGGCCAGCTTCCCAACCATCATCATTTTCAATAACGAAACCGTTTGCGTCATAACCAAAACCAACCGCGAGAAAGCTGCCTTTAAGTTTTGGCTTTTCTAGGATGTTTTGAACGTAGGTACGATCTTGAGGGTTGATTTCGATGACTTCAGTCGTCGACTGAGCCAGTGCTTTCTTAGCATTCATCTCTGATGCTACGGTGTTCTTAATACCAGAGACCATCTCTTTCAGGCTTGCATTGACGTGGTTCTCTACAGCACTTTTTACGGTGTAAAGTTGCTGTATTGAAAGCAATGATACTGTCACTAATAGCAAGGCTGATGATGCTGCAACCACCTTATGGCTAAATTTCATTGTGTTTTCCTCTTCTCACAAGCTTTGCGAAAACTAAAGTTAATCGTGTTTTGTAATTATATATATCGACAGGGTTGAAGTTTACTTGAATGTAATTTCACAAAATAGACTACAAAAATACAACAACCCGCACAACGTAAAATTCAGTTAATTACATACTTGCTACTTTTGCTACTTTTGCTATTTGGTTCAATGAGTTGAAGAGTTAGCTTAATCAAAGGTAAAGAAAGTGAGGAGGGTATTAATTTGGCGAGTATGCGTGTGGTTTATTATATGAGGGAGAGGTGTAAGGGAATTAATATGAAATCAAATGATATTCTCAATTCGTATATTGGCGATATTTTAAACCGGAGAGTGAATATATTAGGCGAAAAAAAGCCCCACAAAAGTGAGGCTATTACAAATCAGGTTATTTATTACACTGTATCAGTACGTCTAATTTAAAATATTAGATGCGCTACACCTGCGATAACTGGAAGCGTAATTAACGTACGTAGAATAAAGATAATAAACAGTTCTAAGATGTTCACTGGAATCTTACTGCCTAGAAGTAGAGCGCCTACTTCAGACATGTAGATCAGCTGAGTTACCGACATTGCTGCAATAACAAAGCGAGTCATCTCGTTGTCGATAGAAGCGGCAAGGATCGCTGGGATGAACATATCCGCAAAACCAACAACAATGGTTTCAGATGCTGCAACCGCTTCAGGTACTCCAAGTAGCTCAAAGAATGGAATGAAAGGCTGACCTAGGAATGAGAACACAGATGTGTATTCTGCAATAACCAATGCCATTGTACCTAGACCCATTACAACAGGAAGAACGCCAAATACCATGTCGACTGCGTTACGAATGCCTTCACCAAATACAGACTTAGCAGACTTAACTTGTGATGCCTTATTTACCGCGAGTTCAAGACCCCAAGAGAAAGTCGAGTGACCCGCTGGGATTGCATCAGCATCTTTGTGAGGTTTTGTACCATCAATGAAGGTGTCTTTCTTCATGCTCAGTGGAGGAAGGCGAGGGATGATTACCGCGGCCACAATACCTGCTAAGCAGATTGCTGCGTAGAAAGGTAGGAATAGGTGCTCTAGTTCTACTTGAGCAATCACTACAAGGCTGAACGTGATAGATACTGCTGAGAAAGTCGTACCAACAACAGCGGCTTCACGTTGAGTGTAGAATTTCTTCTCGTACTGTTTGTTTGTAAGCAGGATACCAACGCTGCCGTCACCTAACCAAGAAGCCATACAATCGATAGCACTACGACCCGGCAGGTTGAAGATTGGACGCATCACTTTACTTAGTAAGGTGCCAAACAGTTCTAACAAACCGAAGTTAAGTAGAAGTGGTAATAGTAAACCGGCAAAGATGAATACTGAAAATAGAGTCGGCAATAGGCCCTCTAACACGAGACCACCGGTGTTTTCTTCCCAGATAAACTCAGGGCCAACTTGGAAGAAAGCCATGAATGCTGCAGCACCACCGATAATACGAACCAACAACCACAGTGGAGATGGGTTGAAAAGGCCGTTTAGAAATGAATTCGATGTAATGAATGTAGGTTTGAAAATGGTGCTTAACACGGAAGCTACAGACATGAAGGCAACGATTGCAGTGATAATAGCAACTAGAGACTCACCGAAAACCGCTTGAATTGATTTGGCTAGAATAGCGACAGGGATCGTGAGATCACCTTGGTAGCTAATTGGCGCCATGAAGAGGAACAAACCAATCAGAGATGGGATTAAGAAAACCCAGAAACTGCCTTTAGATTTCTCTGGTTGAGCAGTATTCGTGTTGTTAGACATGTTAATTATTCTCGTATTTCTACATGTAAAAAAGCCACATCCTTGGCATTTTTATTCTCTAAACATCCGTATTTTCTCATTGGGTGCAAGATTACCGAGTATTAATATCACTTGCAATACTATTCATCAAATATCGCTAAATATTCACGCAGGTTATTCTGCAACAAATTATGAGTTTAGAATAAAGTGTTGCAGATGTTACATATTCTCATGGTTATTACTAGGCGTTTATAAATTTACTGAGGCTTCAGTTCGATAAGTTAGGTAGAGCCAGTAGCTAAACGCGACAATGAACGCGAAAGAGGCAGGGAAAGCCAGTGCCAAAATTTCAAAGCGCTGGAACAGGCAAGCACCACTTAAACCACCAAACAGAAAGCCAACAACGATGAACATAAGAAGTTTGGCTTTACGGCGGTCAAAAGGCATCCCCTTTAAGCGTGCGCCAATCATGATCCCAAGGTCTGTGATGATCCCGCTCATGTGTGTGGTGCGAATGATCGCCCCGCTATAGGTGGTGATCATTGCGTTCTGCAACCCACACGCGGCTGAAGCGAAATACTGGCCTGAAGTGTAGCCTTGTAACAGGGCCCAAAGCGCCAAGAACAGCAATCCACCCTCAATACATAGTGCAACACCGTAACGGCGTCCTAACTTCAATGCTTGATTTTCGATAAAGAATCCACTGAACGCGGCACCTAGCATAAAGCTCATAATGATTAGCAGGAGGTGCATAGAAGTTGAAGTCGGCGTGAGTAGGCTGCTGCCAAGTAAAGACATGGTACCTGAAATATGGGAGATAGCTTGATGTTGGAAGCCGAGTAAACCAATAGCATTAACGCTGCCAGCAAGGCCCGCTAACAGTAAGGCGCCGTATTCAACCCAGCGAGGTAGTTTAGAAATCATGTGGTTCACCCTGGGTTAAAAAGAGGAGCAGATTATAACGCTAGCGAAAAGATACGCTAGCGTTGTAGAACGTTGATATTTGATCTTAGGCAACAGTCTTGCAGTTTGTTCCAATACTGTTGCTTTATAGAGATAATGGTCAGTAACAAGCTAGTTGTAATGACTCATCTGGTGGTCAAATTTGACCCATCCGTGTTTGTGTTCTTCGTAGACTGAAAAGCTTGGTAGCGGAAAGTCTTGCTCTTTAAATAGTCCTAGCGGGACGACATAAAAATCGGCGGCGGCAACCGACTGCAATAGCATGGTAGTGCCACATTTAGGGCAAAACTGGTAGGTGACTTCATTGCCCGTGTCACTGATACGTGAAAAGGAGGTGACCTCTCCGTTGAGTGTCACTTGTTGTATGGGAAATCGAGCCTGAACCCCGAACACACTTCCGGTGCGCTTCTGACATTCATAACAATGGCATACGGAGGTGCGTTGAGGCTCGCCTCTGCAGACTAAATTGACGGCTCCACAGCGGCATTCGCAACTTCTGATATTCTTCTCTTTAATATGATTGATATCCATCCATGCTCCACTTCTGGTTAACCCTGTATTGATAATTATACTAAAGCCCTTTATGGTCTGCACAACTGGATGAAAACAAAAGAATATAATTGCTCATGAAAAAGAAAATCTTACCTATACCTCTGATTTTACTGATTCCTATTGTCATGCTGGTTGTGGTGATACTGGCGGGTATTTATCGCTTTAGCTTAAGTGACGAAGAGATCTTGGCGAAGTTTCCTTCTTCTCAAGTCAGTTATGACCCTGTTGTTGAAACCGTTTTTGATTTGAAGACGACTAACCCATGGACAATCAAAGTTCCTGAAACCAACGCGTACGCCTTTATTAATGAAGTCGATGGACCAAGATCAATCGCGTTTGGACGCTATGACTCCGGTGTTGAGCGTGGTGTGGTCACCGTAGACACCAACAACCTTTCAAGTGTCACGTTAGGCAAGGCGAGTTTCTTTGTTGCACCTATGTGGGTATCTAACCAAGGCAGTGGCGTTTTCTATTATCTTGGCCTGTTTAAACATGACCAGCATCGAAGCCGTGTCGTGTTAGTTGACCAATTCTTTCTTGGTGATCGTGTGAGGATCCAAACTTTAGAGATAACTCAACTGCTCGATTCACAAAGCAAACTCTCTGGGGAAGGTTTTATCGGTTTTACTCGACATTCTGCGGAACAATCTTTTCCAGAATTGCAATCTGAAAAGGTGTTAATGAGTTTTTCTTTCAATACGCAATCAATTGATGAGCAATGACATTTTTGTTAGGGCAAGGAACTGTTGTTTATGTGAGCTAAATTACATATTATCTTAAGTAGATGAATGAAATTTAGACACACTTAGCTTTGTGTCTGCTTACTTTACAAATGGAGCTTGCGAATGATTAATAAACGTTTTTTTAAGACGAAAGATGAAGTTGAAGTGACTTTCGAGCTAGAAGCTCAAGAAGCTAATTCCGTATCTATCGTTGCCGACTTTCTGGATTGGAAAGCGACCCCAATGAAAAAACTGGCGAAAGGGAAGGTTTACAAGTTTAAAACTCGTCTTCCGAAAGATGGCGAGTTTCAATTTCGCTACCTAGTTGATGATCAACAATGGGTGAACGATGCGAATGCTGATCGTTATATCCCGAATGAATTTGGTGAAGACAATTGCTTGGTATCGACAGTTAACGCTTAGTTGAAATAGTATGAATTAGTTAAAAAGCAGGAACTAGATGTTTCTGCTTTTTAATGTCTAAATCGTTGGTTCATTAAATTTTTGAGTTGTGCCTATTTCATTAACGGTAACTCAATGACTTAGCCGAGATTGCGCAGATTCACATCATATTATGACAATGCAATGATGATTTATACGCCTGAAAAGCATATCCTGTGCTTTTATATCGTAGAAAGACCTGTTTACCGTGTATTCAAAAATATTTTCCTCTCCGTTTGCTGAGCTTTCACCTGTAAAAAAAGCAGCAATTTTAGGACTGCCACTTATTGCAGTGATTAGTGTTGCTTTGCAATATTCACAATCAAATCTGACGAAAACGATCGATCTTGATTTGCCAGACTCAACTGTTATTGAGTCAATTCTGTCACCTCCTTCTGCTACCGTTATTGAGCCACCGACGTTTGAATATCAAATTCAATCAGGTGATAACTTAAGTAGCATCTTCACTCAGCTTGGGTTTTCTTATAACTCGATGATGAGCGTGATGGAAACCGATTTGAACTTCCTTGCGTTAGACACGCTTCGTCCGGGTAATACATTACGCTTTTGGCGTGACGAAGCGACGGGCAACCTTTCAAAAATGGAACTTCAATTTAGTGTCGCGGACAAAGTGGTTTATCGACTGCTTGATGATGGCAGCTACGAATTCGAAGATATTTCTATTCCGGGTGAATGGAAGCAGAAACCTCTAGTGGGTGATATTCAAGGCAGTTTCTCTATGTCAGCGAACAAAGTTGGCCTGAACAGTATTGAGATTGACCATATTGTGACTCTTCTCAAAGATAAACTAAATTTCAGCCGAGACTTACGTGCGGGTGATCAGTTTGAAGTGCTTCAAAAAGCGCAATTCGTTGATGGTGTCGCAACCGGGAAACGTGAAATAGAAGCCATCAAGATCATGAACCGTAACCGTGTTGTTTCAGCGTACTTACACACTGACGGGCAATATTACGATGCCAATGGTGATAGCTTACAACGCGCTTTCCAACGTTACCCTGTGAGCAGTGGCTGGCGTCAAAGTTCTCAGTTTAATCCTAAGCGCTTACACCCTGTGACTGGGCGAGTCTCTCCGCATAACGGCACAGATTTCGCGACGCCAATTGGCACACCCGTTCAAGCAACAGGTGATGGTAAAGTGATCATGACTCGTAAGCACCCATATGCTGGTAACTATGTGGTGATTCAGCATGGCAGCACATACAAAACACGCTACCTACACTTGAGTAAGATCCTCGTTCGTAAAGGACAAACGGTATCTCGTGGTCAGCGTATTGGCTTATCAGGTAAAACGGGCCGAGTGACGGGGGCGCACTTACATTACGAATTGATCGAACGTGGTCGTCCTGTCAATGCAATGAAAGCGAATATTCCGATGGCCGATTCCGTACCTAAAAAGGAAAAAGCGACATTCGTAGCCGCTAGAGATGAAGCCGACAAGCTATTAAAGAAAGCTTTAGAAAAACAATCGAATAATAGCTAGCAGCTGACTATATGTCGTCAAGGTAACCGTTAGCTAGATGGTTGCGAGTAATGATGTAGCCTTTAAAGCCGTGAGTGCAGAACTAAATACTTAAATGTTTAGTGATACGCTCGCGGCTTTTTGATTTTAGGTTGAGGTAGTAAACGGCGTTTAGGCTAGAGGTTCTGAGTGAGTGACGTAGCTAACGATAGCTTCTGGTCGCATAGGTGGAGAGTAGAGGTATCCTTGAATTTTGTCACACCCCATTGCGTGCAGCTTTTCTAATTGCTCAAGCTTCTCTACGCCTTCCGCAACCAATGACACATTGAGTCTGTGTGCCAGTTGAATAATCAACCACACAACACTTTCGGATGTTGAGTTTGTCAGCAAGTTTCGAATAAAGGTGGCATCAATTTTAATACAATCGATAGGATAGCTATGAATGTAATTTAAGCTTGAGTAACCAGTACCGAAATCATCTAGAGCGATCGTGAACCCTTGCCCCCTTAGAAAGTCGAGTGCTGACTTTGTTTCTTGAGTTGGAGATAACAGCACGGTTTCGGTTAGCTCAATGACAAACTCGTTTGCTTTAAAGTGATGCTGTTCAATCGTTCGAGTAAGATAGGAAATATAACGCTTAGAATCGGTAAGCTCGTGAGCGGAGCAGTTTATTCCAAGCTTAACTTTGTAGCCTAAGCCGCGCTCCAATCTTGTTTTAGCGCGGCATACCAATTCGATGATCCGTTCACCCAGTTCCACAATCAACCCTGACTCTTCTGCCACTTGAATGAACTCTACCGGTGAGATATCGCCATGTCTCTTGGTTTTCCAACGAGTGAGCACCTCAAAGTAACCCCATCGTGTGTCACCTTGATCAACGATCGGCTGCACAACCACGTACATTCCATTGTCATTAGGTGCATGACTGTCTGATATGGAGCTGTCAAGCTCACTTCGTAAGGCGGCGATTAACTCGGTTTTCCTTTGGTAACGAACCCTTAGGTGAGTGTCGTAACATTGAATGTATGTATCTTGACTATGCTGGCACTCTTTTAGTGCCAAACTGGTGTTGAAGATGATTTGTTCTACGTCTTTATTATCGCCATCTGACCGGGCAATGCCGATGCTGACGTCGAAATCGATTTTGATATCAACACTAGTGTAACCTTGCTTTATCTTATCTAGTATTTGTTCGCAAACAGCTATTGGGTCTGAATGATAAGTAATGAATGCGAACTCATTGCCAGCCGTCCGGAACGTCAGGTTGTTGTCGGGCAAGGTTCGGCGCAAGGTCTCTGCAACGAACTGAAGTACCTTATCGCCAATATAATTACCGTGCATATCATTGATGGCTTTGAAGCTATTGATGTCGAGCAGAGCGAGCGTGAAGGGAGTGACACTCTGCTGAGTGATCGATTCCAAGGTGTCTGATAAGCAGCTACGGTTTAATAGCCCAGTTAGACTATCGTGTGATACTTCGTAGCTGAGTTGATTAACCAGTTGCTCAGAACGGTCGTTGAACCACATTTCACGCAAGGTGTGAATGACGATATCTGCGAACAACTGGTGGTGTTTTATCACGTCTTGTTGTTGATCTGTACTCATAGGCGAACTAAAGGTTGAGAAAAGCACACCCATGACTTCGCCACTTTGACTGCGTGCTGGGATAGCGATTGAGTTCTGTGAGGTGATTTCCTGTCTAAATGCTGATGTTGGGAGTGACTGAACGATATACTGAGCAAATGAGCAATCTGGGTGTTTTTGATTAACGGCTTGTTGGTATATGTGACCATGGCGTGCGTTTATTTTGTCATGCAGTACATGGTCAGAATGGGCAATGACCAAAGGAACCATTTGATCGGGGAAGTGCTTTTTCTCAATGATACTGGTGTATTGAGTACCGAAGGTTTGATGCAAAGTAAGCACGGCAGACTCTAAAAGGTCGATACCTTCCAATTTGAGTAAGCGCCCAATGCGCTCTGTGTCTATCATGCTATTGCGTGTATGTTGAGTCATAGTCACCATCCGTAGCCAACCAGAATCGTGTGTAAGCTGTATGTGTATGATCTTGTGTATACGATCTTGTAGCAGCACCGTCTTAAATATTAACAATGCAACTTGCATTAATAATTTTTATGTGCGTCTAGTTTATTATCGATCGTGTTGTGTGATTTTTCAAATTTAGTGCGATATATTTCACAAAATTTGACTATTTCTTTCTTTGTCTAGCCTATCTTTTAGGTGGTCTAAAAATAGCTTGGTTCGTGTATGTGAGTAGTCAAGCTTAGGGTAGTACGCGTAAACCATCACTTCGTCGGCTGTTATATTTGGTAATACTGGAACCAGTGTCCCTTGTTTAAGATCCTCTTTGATCATTGCTTTGATGGTTAACAGTACGCCCATTCCTCGCTTCGCGGCATGAAACAAAGCCTCAGGATTGGTGGTCGCAAAGTTACCGTTCAAAGTGATGCGTTGTCCTTTAGTTAGCGTGACTTCACGAATAGGACGCTCTCCCCATATTAAGGAGTTGTGTTGTTCTAAGTCTTGCTCGTTGATGGGATAACCATGTTTAGCCAAGTAACTGGGAGCGGCATAAAAGCTGGCTTTGTGTTCAAACAGTGGTGTTTTCTTGAAGCTTAACGAGTTGAGTTGTTCCAGTTCACGACTGATCACCAGGTCCAAGCCAAGCTCAGGTAATTGACCTGGCGTGGTGGTGATAAGCTGTACTTTAATGTCTGGATACTTTTCTAAGAAGTCGTCCATGTATTGCACGAGAAACTTAGAACCAACAGCAATGGTTGCGCCAATCTTTAGCAGGCCCGCAGGCGTTTGGTTAACCGATCGAGTTTCATCAATAATCGATTGCCAATTATCGAGCTGATCCTTGGCTCGCAGATAAAAGAGAGCTCCCGCTTCGGTTTGGCTGATTGAGCGCGTGGTGCGCTTTAATAGTTGAGTGCCGATACGTTCTTCTAACCAGTTCACTCTTTTGCTGATCGCTGAGCTGGTGGTATTGAGTTTACGTGCTGCGCCATTGAAGCTGCCTTCTTCCACCACTTTTACATAACTTTTTACGTTAAGAATCCAATCCATATTATTTCCTGTTGGGACTTAATTAAATTCCAATTTAGCTAATTATCAATTATTGGTTTTGAATGTAAACTCATCTGATGAACAAATAACAAACGAATAGGGAATTTTTTGAGCCAATCGACCTTTAAAAAAACACCGCTACTCTTAGCCATGATGATCATAGCTACAGGACAGGTAGGGGTGAGTATCTATTTACCATCGTTGCCGCTAATTGCTTCAGACTTAAGTGCGACTCAGGTAGATGTACAGCTGCTCGTTACGCTGTTTCTTGTGGGTTTTGGCTTGTCTCAGCTATTTTATGGGCCGATGTCCGATGCCGTGGGGAGAAGACCTATCTTCTTGTTAGGTCAGGGTGTTTATTTGATTGGTACTGTTGTTTGTGTTGTTTTTTCCGACAACATGACGGCGTTAGAGGTTGGTCGCTTGTTGCAAGGTCTAGGGGCGGGTAGTGCCTCGGTTCTTGGGCGAAGTGTGCTGCGCGACAGCTATGATGGCCTTCAACTGACCAAAGCGCTGTCTTATATTTCGGTCACCGCTTCGATCATGCCGATTATTGCGCCCGTGTTTGGTGGTTGGATCTCATTCCACCTCGGTTGGCAGGCGGTGTTCCTGTTTGTTCTTGTGTATTTACTGGCGATATTCACTCTCGGCTACTTTGTTCTTCATGAAACTTTACCATACGGAAAGAGCCGCTTTGAAGTCAGTCAAGTGGTCAAGAACTATGGCCGTTTGTTGACGAATCGCCAAGTGTTGACCAGTGCCAGTTATAATTGGATGAGTTACATGGCGAGTTTGGTGTCGCTATCACTGTTTCCATTCTTAATGCAAGAGCAATTGGGGCTGACAGCCGCTGAATACGGATCGTTGATGATAGTCCCTTCGGCTGGCTTACTGATTGGTAGCGTGGCTTTGAACTTGCTCAATCGTAGGTTTAGCACTCCGCAATTGATGAGCATAGCTATCTTGATTATCTTGGCGTCGGGAACTTGGCTTCTTACTCATGAGTTATCCATCTTTAACTTAGTTTGGGCGTTTACTTGGTTGGCGATAGCGCAAGGTATCTCGTTCCCTCTATCGATCAGTATGTTGTTAGAACCTCATAAGAAGAAAGCGGGCGCGGTGTCGGCACTGTCAGGTTCAATTCAGATGTGTTTGGCGGGTTTACTTGGTGGATATCTAGTCGAGAGTTGGGTGACGACTCACCTACAGCTCGGCGTGTTTTATCTGATTATTGGCGCTTGTATGGCTACAGTACTTTGGTCTTCAACGAGAATGAATAAGAAAGCCACAGCTACCGAAGTTGAGTACAGTTAAGCAGCTGAAATACAGACCAGTTAAACAGCTAGCTCGCTATAGTTCAGCATACAGTCGTTAATACGTTGTATTTGTATGGATGGTTTTCTACAATACCAGCGTCCATTTAATAGGTAATAAACATGCAGCAAAATGAATTTGAAGTACTGGTAAAAGCTATTTGCGCACTAGATGGCCTGCCTCAAGCACTTGAGTTATTGAAATCCAATGAGGATACAGAAGTCGCTGAGGCTGCTGGATCACTAACAGGTCAATTTGCGCTAGCTGAAGTTGAAGGCGAAAAGCGTATTTACCACGTGACGCTTCAAGAAAATGAACAAGGCGAAGAGCAAGAGTACATCGAACACGTGATGAATGAAGGCGATGACTTAATCAAATTTGCAGCTTGGTTCTTTGAAACTATGTTCGAATTAAAGCAAAAAGACACATACCAAATTGCAGGTAAAACTTACAGACAGCCAAAGCGTAGCTAGTTTTCTTGACTGTTTGTTTTATAGGCTATTTTTTCATGTAAGTTGATTTCTAAGCAATTAGGTTTCTAAAAAACTATTTTTAAAGCAGCTCTCTTGAGCTGCTTTTTTTATGGATGTTTAAATGAAAATTTTAATTGTAACTCAATGGTGAGATTACATTGAAAGTGTGATTTAGATCTTGTTTTTGAGCGCTTTAAGTGTAGAATCCGCGCATAAGAAAATCGATTATGTGCGGAGATAAGCATGAATTACGAACTAGGCCACGCATACCTTGGTCAAATGGTAGCAAAAAACATGATGCACGAAGCATTGTATGGCAAGCCAAAGCCCAAAAAAGCATCATTCATTAAGCGAATGATGAAGAAAATGGCGAAATAAGCATTTTCAAAAACGGATTTTAAAAAGGCCTTAAACTTACTGGTGTCCAACTATTGGGATTAGTTCAGTTTAAGGCCTTTTGCGTTTTAGCGATTAATGAAGGTCATCGCTCGTTTTGTTGTGGATGGACACAAAAAACACGGATAAAGCTTCTGACTAATGACTGTTACTGAATTCAGCCTGTTGATTGGTTGGATAGGTCGACAACATTATTCGGGATGGTATCTAAACCGTTCTCTTTCATCCACGCTTCTAAGTTGTCAGCTCCACCAATGTATTTACCATCAAGCCAAATCTGAGGAACTGTTACTGGTGTTTTCTCACCAATGTGCGCTTTTACCTCTGGAATCATACGATACAAAGCTGCGCTGTCTTTTACGACATCGTGGTATTGGTATTCAACACCCGCTTCATCAAGCATTTTCTTGGCCTTAACGCAGAACGGGCAGGTCGCTTTTCCGTAAACAATGTTGCCTTTTAGGCTGTCTCGTTTGGTCCATTCTTTAATTACAGATTGAACCAAAACACCGCGATTAAGCGCTTCACCTTGGCTGACGACCTTGCCTTCAACAACAAGAATAGGAGCATGCCAAGAACCCAGTTTTAGCGGCTCCCACCAGTGAGATAACCAATCTTTCACTTCCAGTTCAACATCGACATCTGATAACTCATTCTCAAAAGTATCCTTAAGAATGTCTTTGGTAAGGGTGCATTCTCCACATGGGATGTTAACTTTAAATGGACCCCAGCTGCCTGCCCAACGGTATAGTGTAATCTTGACTGGTTTCTTCATGCTTACGGCCTCGTTTGAATTCTCTTATCCATATAGAACGGACAGTCGAACTATTTATTTCATCGATCCTAAACTTTCTTTATTTTCGCCGGTTTTTTCGTTTCCCAATGGGTAATAAATGCTACTGACGCAATAATAATAGCAGCCCCTAGCCATAAACGACCCGGTGGAACCCAACTAAATACAATCCAACCCGCTAGAACATTTAACGGTAATTTCGCGTGGTCAAAAGGTTGCACAAACGAAGCATCAGCAACAGAATAGGCTTTTACAATTGCCCATTGAGCGAGTGCCGTCATAACACCGATAACAATCAAGATAGCCCAAATTGTACCGCCGCTTGGAGTCTGCCAATCTGGCGCGGCAAGCAGGATGTTAAATGGTGTGATTAATAGCAGCAAGTACACCACCATGGTTGAAGGACTGTCTTGCGAAGAGAGTTTTTTCACCATGAGTGAGTAGCATGCCCAGAAGAAAGCGGCGCCAACCGGTAGCAGTGTTGCCCAGTTAAAGTCTTCTGCCCACGGCTCTAGAATCACCATAGCACCAGCGAAGCCGGCTAAGGTCGCGCCCCAGCGAGCTGCCCCAACTTTCTCTTTGAGGAAAAGTCCTGAGCCTATGGTTGCAAACAATGGCGACGTCATGAGAAGGGCAATGCCTTGCCAAATAGGTACTGGGTAAGCCAATGCCCATATCCAAAGTTGAATACCAATAACAGACAAGAAGACACGGAATACGTGCAACTTTAGGTTGTCGGTTTTTAGCGCGCGGCGAATGCCCAGCGTTTTCAGATAAGGAAGAATAGCGAACAACGCGATGGCGTATTGAATGACGGCAACGGTGGTAGAAGTAAGTCCGAAATGAATGCTAGCGACTTGAGTTAGGCTATTAATAACGGCAAAGGCTAGGCCTGCGGTTAGCATCCAGCTAGCGCCTTGGATCGGATGGTGTTGTGACATGATGCTTCTAATTATTTGATGTGGTTCACCTATGATACGGATTTAGCACCACTTAACCAGAAAAAGCATTGATGAAGTTGGTCAGAATATTTGAATATGAAAAAAGGTTGAGCAACCGCCCAACCTTTCTAGTCTCTATCTAAAGTCGATTTAGATTAGAAATCGTAGCGGACACCTAGGCGAAGTGTGTCTTCACCAGCTGTCACGATACCTTTTGCATTTTTAACTTCGTCTAAACCGTTAACGTAGTAAGAAAGGTATGTGCGGAAATTGCTGTTTAGTTTGTAGTAACCGGCTAATTCAATACCGTCGACAGCGTCTACTTTTGCTCCGCTGTTGATTTCATCTTCCTGGTAAGTATATACGACTGCAGCAGATACTTGCTTGGTGAATTTGTATTGCGCTGCAAACTCCATAGCAGTGAATGACTTAGCATCGGTACCTGTCGCTTTATCATCTAGGTCGCCTGTTGAATAAGTCGCAGCTAAGTACAGGTTGTCTAGAGAATACGCTAGGCCGGCAAGGATTTGGTCTGCGCTACCTTTATTTTCCCCTAGGTCTTCACCTGAGTAGGCTAGGCCAAGATCTAAGCCCATTGGCAGTGAGTAAACACCAGAAATGCCGTAGCCGTCAGAGTCTTTTTTGCTGTTGGTTTGGTAAGTGGCTTCTAGTTGCAGAGCATCAAAACCGCCACGGTACGCAAATACGCCATCTTCTTTATCAGAAGCTGCACCGAATGCTTGCTGCACACCAGAAAACTCAGTGATATCCGTAAAGTCAGATACGATAACTGAAGCCATATCTTGGCGACCGACAGAAATGGCTTGACCGTCAAAATCAACACCTGCGTACATGTAACGGTTTTCAAACTTATCAGAACCTGTGTCTTGCTCAGCTTCGTAGAAACCGAATGCCGTTGCAGTATCTGTAAGTTCTGTTTTACCACCAAGGTTTAAACGGAAACGAGTTTTATCTTTCATTGAACCTTCAACTTCAGCACCACCGGAACCAATGAAATCACCACGGAATTCTGCACGACCGCCAATTTTAAGTTCTGTACCATCAGAGCTGTAAACCGTTGCTGCTAACGATGAACCTGAAACTAGTGCCGCTACCACTGCAGAAGCTAGAACTGCCTTTTTCATAATCACTTACCTTGTATTTTAAAATCCGTGAGCAATGCGCTCTCCGTTTCGATATGAAACTAATCTAGAGCAGCTAAATTAAGCTTTCATTTCTGTAAAATTACATTTTCGTGAATAGGGAACTTTTTAAGTGTTGATTTTATTGCACTTTTATTTCAGGAACCTGAGTGGTTTGTGAATGGGTATACCACTCGTATTTCCTTATTCGGTTACTTTTTCAAGTTTCTATTTGGGTGAGGTGATAATGATATGAGTGAACCTTATGGTGAGGTTAGAGCTTCTTCATCTTATTAACTGTTTGTACTGATTAAGATATCCTCTATGATGCCAAAACTTAGAAAAGAATAAATTTTGCTCAACAAGATGGAGACGTTGGATGAAAACAGAGTACTTAGGCGATGTTTTACAAGGTAGGCAGGTTATTGGCGCCTTAAATGTTGAAGACTTACCGATTGGAGAGCATCAGTTTTGGTTTCAAGTAACCAGTGATGGGTTAGGGCAACCTAAAAACATGCCGGTTTCTGTTTTCAAAGGCAGTCAAGACGGCCCGAAGTTGATGATCACTGCCGGGATTCACGGTGATGAGCTAAACGGTGTGTTGGCTGCTCAGCAAATTATCCGAGATTTAGTAGGCAAAACATTAAAAGGCACGGTGACAGTTGTACCAACTGTGAATTTGTCTGGCTTGCTTAACCACAGCCGCGATTTTATCTCTTCGGATCCGGGCTCTTGCCCTGCCAACCTTAATCGACTCTTTCCTGGTGATGCACACGGCTTAGCCGCGCAGCGATTCGTCGCATCTCTGTGGGATCGCTTACTCAAACACAACGCGACATTTGCTGTTGATCTGCATACCCAAACTCGTGGTGCCGTGTATCCACTTTATGTGTTTTCTGATTACCGAGTAGAGCAATGTTTAGAGATGGCGAGGTTAATGCAGCCCGATTGTGTTCTTAATGATCCCGGCGATCCGGGTATTCTTGAAACGGTCTGGAATCGAAGTGGAATTCCGAGCATTACAGTGGAAGTCGGGATGGGGAAATTTACTCAACCTGACATGATTCAACGAGCCGTAGATGGTGTTTTTAATATTCTTTCTTACTACGAGATGCTTGATGCTGAAGGTTTACGAGACAAAAAGCCACTGCCAAGTATAGATTGGATAGAGGGCAATAATGTGGTGTCTATCCGCGCTGATATTGGTGGATTTGTGTTGCCTCAGGTCGAGCTTTTACAAAGCGTAGAGCAAGATGATCTTTTGGCGATTCAATACGACGCTTTTGGTAACGAATGTCGTCGTTATCATGCGCCGTCTGCCGGACGTGTACTTAGCTATAACGTGGATGCATTAAGGGAGCCAGGGGCTCTTGTCTGTCGATTATTGAGTTGAGCTGCTTTTAGGTGAGATGCTCGCAGTTGGTAAGTTCTGAGTTGAAAAGCTCTTAATTGGTAAGTACTGAGTTGAAAAACTCTTTGGCGGGTGTCTCTTTGTTCATCTGGTGCATCGTCATTTGAAACGCGTAAAAAAAGACCGAGCAGGGCTCGGTCTGATAGCTTTTCTCTGGAGTAACAGTTTTAGCGTAACTAGTATCGCTTTAAGATCTCGATGATCTCTTGCTCTGTTTCCGCTGCGATAATGGCATCAATGTCATCATCATTTTGGAACAACTCTGATAGCGCCATAATAGTATGGATATGGCTATCTGAGTCCATCGCTGCCAGAGTGATTGAAAGGTAAACGTCACCGTTGTCTTCCGACTCTAAATCAACACCCTTTTTGAATACTGTCACCTGCAGTGATGCTTCGTTCACACCATCTTCAGGACGAGCATGAGGCATCGCAATCTTTGGTGCTAGAACATAGTACGCGCCGATGTCTTTGTGCTTTTGCTTGATAGCTTCAACATAGCTTGCTTCAATTTTCTTGCTTGCTAACAGTGTTGAACAGGTTAAATCAATCGCAGCATCAACCGTTAGGTTCTCTTCAGAGTTGATGATAACGCCTTGATTACCGATTAAATCGAATAGGCTCATGAAACAATCCATCCTAGAATCAGACCAACAACACCGAAGTCGAAGTCAGCAAATGTTGTCGCTTCAAGCCCAAGACCACCTAGTACTGGAAGTAGTAGCATTGGTAGGAAAGAGATACACAGACCTTGCGTGAATGAACCTAGAATTGCACCACGTAGACCGCCAGTCGCGTTACCGTAAACACCTGCCGCACCACCTACGAAGAAGTGTGGAACCACACCCGCTACAATGATTGTCCAACCAAGTGCACCTTGAACTGCCATTGCTAGTAGACCAGCCGCGAAAGAACAAAGGAAACCGATTAGTACCGCGTTTGGTGCTACTGGGAATACCATAGGGCAGTCTAGAGCAGGTTTTGCACCTGGTACTAGTTTGTCAGAGATACCTTTAAATGCAGGAACGATTTCAGCAATTAGCATCTTCACACCTTGCAATACGATGTAAACACCACCAGCAAAGATTAGAGATTGCATGAAGGTAAATACAACCCAGTTTTGACCGCTTGATACTGTTTCTACAAACTCGCCGCCCGCAATAATAGACGCAAGCATGAAGAAGATAGCCATTGTTGTTGCTACGGCTACTGGCGTATCACGCAGGAACATTAAGCTTTTAGGAACTTGGATGTCTTCTGTTGATTTTGATGTGTCACCGAATTTGCTACCAATGAAGCCAGACACGATGTAAGACAGTGTCGAGAAGTGACCAATAGCCAGTTGATCAGTACCCATCACTTTTTCAGTGTACTTTTGGCCTAGCGCTGGCATCACAACCATTAATGTACCCACAATGATAGAGCCGATTGCGACTAGAACTGTGCCTTCAATGTTTGCTGTAGACAGAATTACCGCTACTAGCATAGACATGAACATTGTGTGGTGACCCGTTAAGAAAATATATTTTAAAGGAGTAATACGAGCCAATAAAATATTCACAACGAATGCGAAGAACATAATTAGAGCCATTTCATAACCGAATGCTTCTTGTGCTAATGCAACAATTGCTTCGTTATTTGGAATAACACCACTTACGCCGAATGCTTCAGTAAATACAACTGAGAAGTTATTTAGTGCGCCAACAAGAGCGCCAGCACCAAAACCTAAAATTAGGAAACCCATTACGGTTTTAATTGTGCCTTTTAGAATGGTGGAAATATCAGCTTTCTGTGCAACAAGGCCAATGAAAGCAATTAAGCCTACCATGATTGCTGGCTCTTTTAATAAGCCGAGCATGAATTCGAAAAAGTTCTGCATAATTTTGACCTTACATGAAAGTTTTTAGTTGTTCTTCGATTGATGCTTTGTCAAAAATATTTTTAAGGCTGATTATGTTCTCTTTTCCGCCTTCTTTCAGTTGGTTTGCAACGTCTGTTGCTGCTACCCAAATATCCGCGTTGCTTGATGCAGCTGATGACAGATCTTCGTGATCAACTTCCGCTTCGAAACCGATTTTTTTAGCCACTTCTTTCACTGCCATTTCCATCATTAGTGAAGTACCAAGGCCGTTACCGCAAACTACAAGAATCTTTTTCATAATATTTGTCTCAATTGGATTTTAGGGGTTGAGAAACTGCGTTCTCTTATTGTGTGGGAGCATAGTAATGGAAATATTGAGATTTCAATAAGATCTCCATCACAAAGCTAAAATGAGATTGTGACGGAGGTCTCGCTTGTGTGTGGTAAAAATCCAGAGTGAGACTTTGATCAAATTTAACTTTTCACACGAATATGCAACGTATCTATTGAGAAAGGTTGGGGGGGAATGTATTTGTCTATTGGAATGTAAATATATAGAGGGTCTGTTGAAGAAAATAGAGAATTAATCGTATCGACCGTAGTCGGTAAGCATTTTCTTAAGCATGCTATTAACGTCTTTGGTCTTTTTATTTCTTTTAGTTAGTTGGCTAAGAGAAGTCGGTTTTGGCGAGGTAACATTTTCACCATCTATTTCTTCGGTTTTATCTTTCATTTTCTGTACGGCAGGCAATAACATTCTAATTTCTTCATTATTGATATTGGTCAGAACCACAATATTTTCAGATTCAACTTGGGTAATCGTTAATATTCCATGCTTAACGGATTCAACCTTTTCACCAATCATAATTGATTCAGGTGCGACAGAGCGATCGGTTAACTGACCTGTACGTAATTTCGCCGCACTGATAGCGCGGATATTTCCGGTGTTTTCAAACGCAACAATAACGGTATAGGTATTATAATACTCAACTACTGTCACATAGCCGTGTCTATTTGTTTTGAATCTAGCTCCATTGTTCATGTCGTGCGGAGCTTCCATTTTCTTCACGTGTTTCCTCTCTTAGTCTCAATGGCTGTTATATCTAATCAGCTCTTCTCGTTTTATAGATAATGAATGGGTGAGATAATGCAAAGTATATACGCATCTAAACTTAAGATGAATCTTGAAGTCATAGTAAATGAGGGAGAACACAGAAAAGTGGTAATAATCACACAGAATTAACCGAGAGGTTACGCTCATACGCTTAAGGACTTAACATTCCAAATTCAACCTTATACAGATTGTTTACAGTTTTTGAAGAACGAAAATGACGATAAACACTGCGTTTTGTTTAATCCTTGACCGCGCGATCGTTTGCGTTGAAAAATGTGATGAAAGTCTCACTTAACTGTTTATACTTCTTTTCCGGTTTTAAGCCGGTGCTTAGCCAATACAAGCCGTCACATGGATATGTGAATGACCCCACGGACCGGACCAGCTACGTTCCACTGCTTGTATAAGGTGATTTTTACATGAACAACTCGTTGTTACATTCGCTAACCCTGTTAGCTCCTTCATCGCGTAGCGTTTTGCTTGCGGTTCTTTGTCCTATTCCTTTGATGTCATTCGTTTGGCTCATGTTCACTCTTTAAGGATTACTAGGACACATTATGAATATTCTATTTGGTTTTGTCGGTGTTCTTGCACTGATTGCTTGTGCGTACCTGCTATCTGAAAGTCGTTCTTCGATTAACTGGAAAACAGTCTCTCGTGCACTATTACTTCAAATCGGCTTCGCGGCTTTGGTGTTATATTTCCCATGGGGACAATTGGCGCTAACGAGCCTAAGTAATGGCGTTTCTAGCCTGCTTGGTTTTGCAGACGCTGGTATCGCATTCCTTTTCGGCGACCTTGCAACTGAAGGTTTCATTTTCGCGATACGCGTACTTCCAATCATTATCTTCTTCAGTGCTCTGATTTCTGCACTTTACTACCTCGGCATCATGCAAAAAGTGATTCAAATCTTGGGTGGAGCGGTGCAAAAACTGCTGGGCACCAGTAAAGCTGAATCCTTGGTAGCGACAGGTAATATCTTCCTTTCTCAGGGTGAGTCTCCTCTTCTTATTCGTCCATTTTTAAAGTCTATGACTCGTTCGGAACTGTTTGCTGTAATGGCAGGTGGTATGGCGTCGGTAGCGGGTAGTGTGCTTGGTGGTTATGCTGGTTTAGGTGTTGAACTTAAATACCTTATCGCCGCAAGCTTCATGGCAGCTCCGGGTAGTCTGTTAATGGCGAAGATTATCGTTCCTGAGCGCAGTACACCAAGTGACTACGACCATATCGAACTCGATAAAGCTGACCAAAGCAACGTGATCGATGCACTGGCAAGCGGCGCGATGAACGGTATGAAAGTCGCGGTGGCTGTCGGTACTATGTTGATTGCATTCGTGAGTGTAATTGCGATGGTGAACACTGGCCTAGAAAGCTTAGGTGAGACGTTCGGTTTTGCCGGTATTACGCTGCAAGCTATCTTTGGTTACCTGTTCTCACCACTAGCATGGCTGATCGGTATCCCAAGTGATGAAGTATTGATGGCGGGTTCTTACATTGGTCAGAAGATCGTAATGAACGAGTTTGTTGCTTTCATCGACTTCGTTGAGAACAAAGCGCTGTTATCTGAACATAGCCAAGTCATCGTCACTTTTGCTCTATGTGGTTTTGCTAACATTGGTTCTATTGCTATTCAGCTGGGTTCAATCGGTGTTATGGCACCAGAGCGTCGTGCTGAAGTGGCAAACTTAGGCTTGAAAGCAGTCGCTGCTGGTACGCTTGCAAACCTAATGAGTGCGTGTTTAGCGGGTATCTTCATCCTGCTTTAAGCGAGATTCAGTTCAAGCGCCTAAATTCAGTTGAAGCGGGCACCTTTCTTGCGGATTTAACGTGAGAAGGGTGTCCGCTTTTTTGTGCCTGCTCGTTAAGTTGATTCAGATTTTGAACCACCACTTTTATTGCTATGCGGTGTATAAGGCTCACTCGGAAGAGTAATAGAGCAAGCCTGTTTTATCCGATATACTTGAATATCATTAGGTTGCGATTAATAGCATTCGGCTTCAATTAAGAAAATCCGGTTTCTATTAAGAACACTCGGTTCCGAATAAGAATATTCCGTTCCGACTAAGAATACGGCAACCAAGCTCAAATTTATCAAGGGTCTCTCTATGAACATGCGCGCTCTCATCGGTCTTATTGCTACCTTCATTGGCTTGTTTGCGATGGTTTATCTTATTGCTGGTGGTACTCAGTTTCCTATCTATCAGTGGCCGCAAGAAGCGTATCTCGGTTTGGTGTTTAGCGTAGTATGGGGCACTGGCGTCGCAGCATCGGTGGCTTATGTCTTTTCAGCTTTGGTGTTTGTGACTGTCGCCGTGGTTTGTTATGCGGTCGGTTATAAAATCGGTGGGCTCTTTTCTTCAAATTCTGACGTCTAAGTTTATTGAGGCGTACTTATGTTCATTGAAGTGAGATTTGTTTGAATGCACTGGCTCGATCGTTGGAAAGTGTATCGCTATCATCGCAAACAGGCTAACCGCTCGAATGGCGACAAGGCTAAAGCTTTAGGGTGGACCAGCGAAGAGAGCCAATTGTGTCGCTTTGAAGTGATTGCTCGTTCGGCTGATTTCGAAAAGAAGAGTATTTTAGATTTAGGTTGTGGCTATGGCGAGCTGTTTGAGCTGCTCGACAGCATCTATCGCATTCAATCTTATACGGGCGTTGACCAACACGCAGGCTTTTTAAAGAAGGCGAAGCAGAGTTATACAGAAGATCGTTGTCGGTTTTTGTCGGGTGATATGAGCCAAATGAGCCTTGAGGTACACGATGTAGTTATCGCCAGTGGCTCATTGAATTACATCTCTCGCGACTCGGATTATCTGACTAACATGATTACTCGCATGTTTGGACTAGCGAATCAGACGGTGATTTTTAATCTGCTCAATTCAAGCCAATATCCTTCACGCAATACCTTGATGAGTTATCACCCTCAAGGCGTATATCGATTTTGTAAAACACTCTGTGACGATGTCTCCTTGATAGAAGGATACGCAGAAGGGGATTTCACGATAGTGATGAACAAAGTCGTACCCTGAGTCTGAATGAAGTGTTGGTGTGGTAAGAGTTAAAAAAGCCGCAGACCTTGAGAGGTTTGCGGCTTTTTGGGTTCTAAAATCAACTTAAGTATTACTGCTAGTGCTTCAGCGGTTGATTTTCAACTAGTCCGTAAGGGATGTTAGTAAAGACTTTTGGGTTACCTTCATAAGTCGGTGCTTCGTTCACTTGCTGCCAATCGAGTAGCATGATAGCGAGTACGTTGCGGTGCTCTCCATACTTGAGATCAAAATCACCGGTGACTGAAGGGATCATACCTTTTGTCTTATCGATAGATGCCTGGATTGCGAGCCTAGTTTTCTCTACAACCGGGTCATTCTCTAGACCGGCTAATAAGAAAGTCAACCCAACCTCAGCAATCACATCCTCTTTAGCTCGTAACAGGATAGTATCGATGTTTTCTCTGAAGTAATCGTAGATCCATTGGTGTTCTTGCTCGCTTACTTGGTGCTGGTAATACTCAGAATCTCCAAAGATCACATGTGTCATACCATAGATCTTATTGCCGTATTGCTGGCTTGAAAGCTTCTTGTCGTTATCGTCTGGGTAGGCTTTTTTGAAGGTATCGACAAATTCATCAACGACATCTTGTTCACCCAATTGGCGTAGCCAGTAAACTTGATTAGCGAGTTGGGCTGCCCACGCTTTCACCATATCTTCATTGGTCACGTATCGTGAAAAGTCATAACGACGAATAATCTCACGCAGTTTGACATCGTTCTTGTGTTCTAAACCGTACTCATTGGCACGCGCCATAGAGCCGAGAAGGTCAACACCAAGATATAGATATTCTGGCATGTGCTTGGTGATGTTGTAGCGTCGAACACTGCGTTCATCGCTATCGCCAACATAGGAAGCAACACGCTTTTCTGAGTACAGTACGATTTGTTCCATGGTGTGAACATCATTCGACAAGCGGCTGAGCTTACTTGCGACACGTGCCATGTCACTCCATACCGCGGCAGAATATTTGTCGTCTAATGTTTGTCGATACATACGCAAACCATAGTGACCCTCTTTGAATGCAGGCAGAGTGTAAAGTTGGCTTTCGTAGGTTGTGCGAATCAGATCGGCGGATTGTTTAAAAGATTGCTCTTGAGAGTCGAGAACACCAGCTTGTAATTGAATACTTGGTACGCTTGTTGCTTGTATGTTAACAGGCTCTTGTATAGTAACAGTCTGTTGTGTGTCAAAAGCCGTTAGCGTATCTGAAGTAGCTTGTGCGTGAACCGCAACCGCAACTGAGATTGATAACAATGTGCACAGAGTTAGCGTTTTTAGCTTCATGTTCGTAAGGTACCAAGCTGATTAATTGTGAATATAAAATAACACTCATGAATCTTTCAATGTAAGGTTTTGGTCAATACATTGTAATCTTTAATGAGATTGATTCGATATTTGGTTCAGTAATCAATGTGTCTAATGGACTTTAAGTGATGAATGACTCAATAATGAAATGAGCACTAGGCTAAGTGTATGTATTTAAATAGCTTAACGGCATACTTAAAGAGTTAGTCTGATATGAGCAAATTTAAGAACAAAAAGGTTTAGGAGGTCTGAATGCCAAGTGGTTCTAGCAAGCAATGGCCTGCCAAATTATTATCTTTACTGTTTTTTTTAGTGGTAATGAGTGCTATCGAGTTTTTTCACTCTAAAGAGTTATCCTACCTGAAAGATGAATCCTACTCTGAGGCAAAAAAGCAGCTATCGATCATTCGTTCTCGAATCGAAGCCGCGATCGTGTCAGATATGTATATCCTCAATAATTTTTCGACCTTAGTGACCATAAACCCTGATGGTGAGGTGAAAAATTGGGACAAGATTGCTGAAAGTATTATTAAAGATGGTTTCCATATTCGTCTTATTGGGCTAGCCAAAGACGACATTCTAAACTTTGTTTACCCTATGGAAGGCAATGAGCAGATTCTCGGTATTAATTATCGTGATTATCCAGACCAATGGGAGTCTGTTGAGATAGCCCGTAATCTTGGCAACACCTTTATTGCTGGTCCTTTTGAGCTGTTTCAAGGTGGCCAAGCTATCATTACGCGCACTCCGATCTTTCGAGACCCGCCTTTTAGCGAAGACTATTGGGGTGTATCCAGTGCCGTTATTAGTTTAGATGAGCTGTTTGAAGATGTCGGAATTGGGATACTCGAAAACAAGTATAAACTCGCGATTCGCGGTGCAAACAGTTCGGGTAAAGATGGCGCGGTCTTTTATGGCTCTCAGGACGTATTTGATAATGCTTTTGTGACTGAACAGGTGAGCTTTCCATACGGTGGTTGGTACCTTGCTCTCTCTGGTAATGAGCATGTGTTGATGGATGTGCAGTGGTATCGAATTCAAGCAGTAAGGTTGGTGGGTTACACCATAATGTTAGTGCTGGCGTTTGCCTTCTTTACTATTTATCGCCTGTACCGAATTGCAGATAGTCGCTCTATGCATGATGAACTCACCATGCTACCTAATCGTCGATACTTTATGTACAGCCTAAAGCAGGCGTTCAAAGTCACCCAAAAGCAGAGAGCAAGAACCTTTGCTGTGGTAAATATCGATCTTGATGGCTTTAAAGCGATCAATGATACTTTTGGGCATGCGGCTGGCGATCAGGTGCTTATTGAGTGTGCTAATCGCATTAAGAGCGAGTTACGTGGTTCAGATATCGTTGCGAGAATCGGTGGTGATGAGTTCTTAGTTTTGTTACCACGCATCATTGATGATCAACATGTCTCTTCGATTGTAGCTAAACTTCGAAGAGCGATATGTAGCACACCTGTTGTTTATGATACGCACTCGATTTATCTTCGAATTAGCGTTGGTTGGGTAATTCATAGCAATAACTACAGTGATGTCGATGCACTACTCAAAGCAGCTGATGAAAAAATGTACGAACAGAAACGACAAATTTTATAGGTTGGATTGGATCTGTTATTAGAATTTAGTTGCTGAATGTGGGGAAAAGCCTCAGAATACCGCGCTTTGCTCTTTATCAATCCTATTGATGAGCGAAAGCTGTAGCAACGACTTCTTTCTGCGCGTTGCTCATACTAAATGTTATTCAACTGAGAAAATAATCTATGAGTTTTACCTCCCTTGGCCTTTCTGAACCGATCCTTAAAGCTATTGAAGCACAAGGTTACGATAAGCCATCACCAATCCAAGAGAAAGCCGTACCAGCTGTCCTAACGGGCAAAGATGTAATGGCCGCTGCTCAAACAGGTACAGGTAAAACTGCTGGCTTCACGCTACCTATTCTTGAAATGTTATCAAAAGGCCCTCGCGTACGTCAGAACCAAGTTCGTGCACTAGTGCTAACACCGACCCGTGAACTTGCTGCGCAAGTGAATGGCAGCGTAGTTAAATACGGTATTAACTTACCGCTTACTTCTACGGTCGTGTTTGGTGGCGTGAAAATTAACCCTCAGATGCAAAAACTTCGTAAAGGCAGTGATGTGTTGGTGGCAACACCGGGTCGTCTACTTGACCTATACAACCAAAATGCAGTGCGTTTTGATCAGCTAGAGATTCTAGTATTAGATGAAGCTGATCGCATGTTAGACATGGGTTTCATCCGCGACATCCGTAAGATCTTGGCTTTTCTACCTAAGAAGCGTCAGAACTTACTGTTCTCTGCAACGTTCTCTGATGATATTCGTAGCTTGGCTAAAGGCTTAGTAAATAACCCAGTTGAAATATCGGTAAGCCCTGCAAACTCAACAGCACCCACTGTTGAACAAAGTATTTATCCAGTAGATAAAAAGAAAAAAGCGCCAATGCTAGCTAAGCTGATCAAAGATAATGATTGGCGACAAGTGTTGGTGTTCAGCAAAACAAAACATGGTGCAAACAAGCTTGCTCGTTTCCTTGAAGAGCAAGACATCACTTCTGCTCCTATCCATGGTAACAAGAGCCAAGGCGCGCGTACTAAAGCCTTAGAGAACTTTAAAACCGGTAAGGTACGAGTACTCGTAGCGACCGATATCGCTGCTCGTGGTATTGATATCCCACAACTTCCTCAAGTGGTTAACTTCGACCTTCCAAACGTATCAGAAGATTACGTTCACCGTATTGGTCGTACTGGCCGTGCTGGTGAAGTTGGTAAAGCAATTTCATTGGTTTGTGCAGATGAAGTGGGTGAGCTATTCGGTATTGAACGCCTTATTCAACAAGTACTGGAGCGTCGTGAACTGGAAGGTTTTGCACCCGTAAACAAATTACCAGAATCTCGCTTGGATTCGCGTCCGATTAAGCCTAAGAAACCGAAAAAGACACGCGAACACTCGGATGGCCAACGTTCTGGTGAGAATGCTCGCGGCCATAAGCCAGCAGGCAAGAACAAGCGTCATGTAGCAGGTAATGGATCTGCTCCAAAGCGTAAGCCTAACTCAGGCAACAAAGCTTCAGACAGCAACTCTTCAGCTGCTGGTGATGATAAGTCTTTAAGAAATAATGGCAGCAACTATAAGCGCGGTAACAAGCCTTCTACGAATAGTTCTGGCAAGCCAGGTGGTGCAGGTAAACCTAAAAAGTCTGGTTTCGGAGGAAGTAATGGTTCGAGCAAACCGTCTAACAAGTCAGCAGGTAACAAGCCTACAGGTAACAAACCTTCACCATCTAGAAGCCGTTCTAAGCCTGCATCTCAGAAATAGTAGCTCTTTGGTAGACAGAACGTTGAGCATAGCTTTGCAAAGATTATGTAACGAGATCGCTTCGTAGGAGGGTTCTCGTTCATTGACGACTTCCTGCTATCGAACTCGAACAAGCGCGAATATTGAATTTCAATGTTCGCGTTTTTTTATGGGTGTAATTAGGGCGTGTTGACCTTTCGCGGTTAAATTTTGTTCGAGCTAAAAGTGTTTTAATCGCGGCGAGGGCGAAGTCGCCTAGTCATTCTAAGCAAATCTCCCTCAACAAAGAGTAAAACGCTTTTAGCTGAACCCTTTGGGCAGCGTTTGCTGGTCATTTCTACTACGTTATCGGCTTCTCATGTAGGCTAGCTACACATCGAAACCTCTTCCTTGTATAAATACCCAGCAACTCGCTGCAAAAATCAGCTCGAAAGATCAACACGCCCTAAGCAAACAAGAAGAGGTTTCTTCAGAGTTGAAGCTATCGAATTTATTGAAAAGTAGGTATTTATAGGAAGAGAAATTAATCTTTAATGATCTATTAATAACAACATAATCACTAGCGATTTGTTGGGTTTTGCAATTTGCAATTTCAGTTTGCAAAACAAACAGGCATTTATGGCGAATACGTGTTCAGATGCGTAGTAAATACGTATGTTTAAAGTTGGCACGCATAGTGCATTAGTAATAGTGACCCTTCTTAAGCCGAGGGTCACCTAGCCAACTGACGTTGTTAGTGAACCCATATTGTTCACACAAAATATATGACCAATCACCCTTTTGTGATTGGTTTTTTTTTGCCTGAATTTTGAGTTCTACTTGTTGGTATTACTTTTTATTAATTGTTATTACTACACTTATTATTAAGTGCAGTTAGCTCAAGAAAAACAAGCAGAGCACGACAATTTACTAATCATGCTCATACCATTCTTGCGCTAACACTCACCACACTTTGAGTAACAGCTTGGTTGGCGCGGGCATTCTCCACCTCGGGAGCAGATAAGCCTAGCCTCTGTCTCAATCCCACGTTCAATCCAATTTATATTTAGAATCTTGGCTATTGTCGTGAGATCTTTCTTGATGTTACGCGGGATTACCACAGAGCCACCATTGTTAACGCATGATGCTTTAAGTTGCTCTGCAATGTCTCTTGAATTACCGCCTTGTGCATCAATTGCAGGGTTAAGGTCTATGCCAGCACACAATACGCGATTGTTACCTGCAGGGTCCGTCATATTGATGGATTCACAGCAGTAGATTCTTGGTTCATCACCCACATTTAAAATAGATATTTGAGCCGAACTCCCTGCGCGAGGTTCTGACAATCGACGGAACACAGCCCAATGTTGACATGGATCGGCAACAGTTCTCATATTTCCCCAAGGCAGTGGAATCCCGTTCCCGCGGTACACCGCCTTGAGTTTCCCTGGCCCATAAGCATCAAAGTAGTGCCAGTGAGGGTAGGGCGATACTACCGTCATTCGACGCATAGCAACAGAGGGGGAAACCCCCGCTCTTTTGTGAACGTCGATTTCGTAACCAGTGCGGTCAAGCAACTGTCTAAATGGAACTTTCGGGCAAAGAAGTGCGCCAGCAAAGAAGCTAGATTCAAAGTCTCGCCATGCTTGAAGAATATCTTGAGAATTAAGTTGCGAAGAGCCTGAAACCTGGTTGTCGTCCCATGTGTTGTTGTTGCCGACCGACAACACACTCTTTAAGCCTTCTTTGCTATGCAGAATACAATGGCCAATATAGACCGATAAATCGTATTTCAGACGAGTGGGGTACTCTTTCAGGATTTCGTTTAAGAAGATTGTGCTAGGAGGTTCAAAGAACGAAGTGACTAGCTGTTTGGCATTAATTCCGAGTTCATCAACAACGTCTTTCGGTGTGCGTGTTACCCAACGGATGTTAATTCCTAGGCTTCTAGCGATGTCTATAAGGTCTTCTACGCTGAGGTTAAGACGTTTTAAGCCAACTTCTTCCGCTGCGCGCTCAAGGTCAGGGAAGTGGTTCTGATTGCTTTCTTGGTGTGCTCGAATCAAGAGGTGTGCAAACTGGCGGCCTGAGATCCCCGTTTGAGATAGCATCTCTGGAATTGCAATTTGCAGGATGTCGTTGGAGAAAAGAAAGCTAGGCTCGAGTGCCATGCCACTTATCCCACCACGATTCCCTTTATCAGGAGCAATGGCTTGTTGTTCAGATTCGTCGTCAAGGAACCAGGTTGGGTTCTTCTGAAAGACCTGCGCGATTACTTCTAGCATATCGATGCTTGGGACGCGCTTTCCACGTTCAATCATTGAAAGGTAAGAAACGGAAGGTGCGTATTCTGGGTTGATTCTAATACAACGCGCAGACAGATCTTCCATCGTTAAATGGTTACGTTTTCTTAGGTTACGTATTTTCGTACCTAGGAAATGAGACTGACGAACTAAACTTTTTGACAAGGCCATATTTGTAAAATTCACATTGTAAAATTTTTGTTGTGAAATTGTAGGTAAAAAAGCGCTAGTCTACAAACTAAGCAATTCACAAAATGACAAATAAGTTAAGCGTTAGTTTGGAATAATTGCTCTAGGACACATTTTTGCTATAAAAATCGGTGAATGTTCACCGGGTTAGTCAAGAGGGAAAGACTATGAATATGCTGACATTCGATAAAACAGAAATCCAAAAACAAACAAAACCATTTATCGCTGAAGCTGTCTTTGCCGTGGAGACTATCAGTGCCAAACAGCAAACTGAGAAGCAACTCAAAGCGAAGCAACTGCTAGACAGATTGTTCCCATTAGAGAACGGCTCACATCAAGATGTAACGAGCTACGTAGTTGATTACCGCCATATCATGGCTTATTTCAAAGATGGCCAACACAGCGGTCTAAAGCATCCTAAGCAGTTTGTAGCTTACATGGGTGAGAAGTGTGACCCAGACTCAATCTTGTTCCGAGATAGCAGTGGAAGCCATTTAGAAGTGATGTTTGGTTGTCATAAAGGGACGGGGTGTATTGAATTGGTCGATATCGATGATATTCAGTTAGAGTCGTGCACCACGTTTGGCCAGTCGCCAATGGAAGCGGTACAAACGAATACTGAGCGTCAAGGAATCACTACAGCAATACGTCACTGGATCAGCCTAGTTCAAGGTGATGAGAAGGGTAAACCAAAAGCATGCAGCGAAGACAAAGAGTTCCGAGCTAAGAGCGGTGAGGATTACTGTCTTAACTATTGCTACGCCCTTTAATGTCACAGCTACATCTTTGGTATTTATGAAAGATGTAGAGCCAGTGTAGTGTTAAACACTCTGAATGTATTTAGCATTAAACACTGACGACTATGCATAAACGACAAAGCCCCAACGATTAACCTACTGGTTATTGATTGGGGCTTTTTGCTTTCGATGTCAATTACGAGTCTATTTTTGAGCCTTGAGCCTTGAGCCTAGAAATCAGGGTTTAGTAAGTACGCCGTTTAACTGTAAATTTTTTAGATGATTGCAGACTACAGCGGCATCACTCTATTTCGACCAAGTGACTTCGCTTCGTAAAGTAGCTTATCAGCGCGTTCGATCAGTGATTGTGCCGATTCACCGGGTTCAAGTTCAGCAACACCAAACGATGCGGTGATGCTACCCACCTGTTGCCCGCTACGACGATCTTTAATCGATAGCTTTTCTAGAGAGCGGCGGTTGGTGTCAGCAAGCTGGCGTGCAATGCGTAATGATTTGTTTGGCACAATTATCGCGAACTCTTCACCACCAAACCGGTAAGCAGCAATACCTTCACGGCACATTTGTTTCAATTTGCGCGCAATGCCTTTAAGAACCATGTCACCAAATAGGTGGCCATAAGTGTCGTTGAAGTTTTTAAAATGATCGATATCGAGAAGAATTAAACACAGAGGTTGTTTCGCTTCACACAAGGTTTCTATATCACGGTCGAAAGAGCGACGGTTATAGAGTGTCGTTGTGCTGTCAAAGAGTGCATCTTTCTGCACTTCGACTAGCTGAGACTTTAGCTTAGTGATTTCTGATGTCGCAGAATTCAACTGAGAATTTAAAAATTGAGTAGAGTGACGAATATGACGAGATTCAGAAACTAACTGACGAACTAAAGACATGACTTCATCGATCGATAAACTTTCATTGTCAACGCGGGCTAAATCTTCGAAGCTTTTATCAATCATCTCAGAAAAAGCAGAGGTATCGGTCAGTGTGTCATTCATCGAATTCGAAACTTCCGAGACCAACAATTCTAAATTGGCGCGGAGGTCATTGATATTCGTTTCAGACTTGCTAGCAACATAATTATTGTAAAGCTGCTCACCAACGGCTGGAGGACAAATGCCATAGTATTCCAAGATACCATCCATGTCTTTTGTCAGCTGTGGGATAGCATTGTCAACATAGGTGTACCAAAGTGCGTAATTTGCAGGTGTAGTAGACACCCGGTTCTTCATCATAAGAGGCACCGCTTTTTTTAGATTTGCGGTGGATTTTTGAAATTCGTCTTTTTTCATGATTTTTACTGCAGATACCAAACTAACTAAGCCACTGCGACCAAGATTAGCGGATTTTACCGATCTTTGCTTTAAAAATTATATAATTAATGGATGAGGATTGGGTAAACAACTCATTTTCATTATGGAAATCGATTGCATATTTATATCGAATAATAAATAGGGTGTTATTTGACCAAAGAGGAGAGGTCCGGTTGGGGGGGGCGGCTGTTGGTAAGGGTTGGCTGTAATACCAATCGCGGTCAATAATGGGTTAGCCAAGCTTGTTCAAACACTCTGCCGAAAAATGGGTAATACGGGTGAGTGTGGAAGAGGTAGTAACTCAGTGGAAGTTTTATTTCAGGCATAAAAAAGCGCCGATAAAAATCAGCGCTTTAAAATTCTTTTTAGCGAAAAGCTAATTATTGAGCAACAACGTTTGCTGCTTGTAGGCCTTTTTGACCGTTTTCAACTTCGAAAGAAACCTTTTGGCCTTCTTTCAGAGTTTTGAAACCTTCAGAAGCGATAGCACGGAAGTGTACGAATACGTCAGCGCCGCCGTTGTCTTGAGAAATGAAACCGAAACCTTTCTCTTCGTTAAACCATTTTACAGTGCCAGTATTTGTGTTAGACATAATTTGTCCCTTATTCATAAATTTTCTAAATTGTTGATTGCATTACTGCAATGCGCTGATAATTGAATTATTTAATATTGCTAAGAAATAAGGAAAAACTACTTACAAAAACGGGTAACGATTTTACATGTCATTTTTTACTATTCATCTAACTTAAATAACTCCGGCTAACAGAGCGAGTGCATGTTAACACAGTCTTTCGGGTTGTACACTCATTGATTGATAAATCAGCGAGTTTTTTTGTCATGTTGCGCTCGTTAACAAAAACTACCTACAACAGCTGATAGGTTTATAAAGTTACACGCCATGACAAAGTAAAAAGGAAGCCTAAGCCTCCTTTTCTTCGTTAGTATAGACGATATTATCGTTTGAAGTTGATATCTTCAGTCTTATCTAAATTAATTTTAGTCTTAGCTGGTTGAGTCTCTGCGATTATTTTTCCGTGGCGAATAGAGTACTGCACTGGAACTTGGCGACGTACTGCATCAAAACCGTTATCTGCAGGAAGAATTAGTAAGCTTCCTGGCTTACCTTCTTCAATGCCGTAGTTGTCTTGGATATGCAGTGTGCGTGCTGAGTTCTTGCTGATCAAATCAAGTGAGGTGTTGATTTGGTCGTAGCCCATCACTTGCGTTACGTGCAGTCCCATGTGCAGAACTTGAAGCATATTCGCTGTACCTAGTGGGTACCATGGGTCAAACACATCATCGTGGCCGAAACACACATTGATATTTGCTGCTAGCATTTCTTTAACACGCGTTACGCCACGACGTTTCGGGTAGTCGTCGAAGCGACCCTGTAAGTGAATATTCACTAACGGGTTAGCCACGAAGTTAATACCAGACATCTTCAATAGACGGAACAAGCGAGATGCGTAAGCACCGTTATAAGACCCCATTGCTGTGGTATGGCTTGCCGTTACCTTCTCACCCATTTCGAATTTGTGCGCAAGGGCTGCCAGCGTTTCAACAAAGCGAGATTGTTCATCGTCAATCTCATCACAGTGAACATCGATCAGGCAGTCGTACTTGCGTGCAAGATCGAACACGTAATGCAGAGATTCAACACCGTATTCACGAGTGAATTCGAAGTGAGGGATAGCACCGATAACGTCAGCGCCGATCTTCACTGCTTCTTCAAGCAACTCTTTGCCGTTAGGGTATGAAAGAATGCCTTCTTGAGGGAATGCAACGATCTGGATGTCGACCCACTCTTTCATCTCTTCACGAACTTCAACCATCGCTCTTAACGCAACGAGTGTTGGGTCTGACACATCAACGTGTGTACGAACGTGTTGAACACCGTTAGCTATCTGCCATTTCAGTGTTTGCTTGGCACGAGACTTTACGTCTTCGATTGATAGCAGTTCTTTACGCTCAGCCCAACGCTCAATACCTTCAAACAAAGTGCCAGAGATGTTCCAGTTAGGCTCACCAGCAGTTTGCGTAGTATCTAGGTGGATGTGCGGTTCACAGAAAGGAGTAACTGCAATGCCACCTTCAGCATCAAGGGTGTCGCCTTGATGAGTGATTTGAGCGTCATTATCGAGAATGCGAGAAAATTGACCATTTTCAATCAGAATCTGTTTCAAGCCCTCTTGGTCTTGAAGTTTCGCGTTCTTGATTAATAAGGTTGTCATAGTGTGTCCTTAAGCGGCCTGAGATTTCAGAGCTTTTTTGTTCAATAGAGGATTTAGCACGAGGTAACTGATTGCACCACCAAACACGGCATTCAAAGGAACGATGCCAGGTAGGAAGTGACCAGCGGCTACGCCTGTTGCTACCGCGATAATGCCAGCCCAGTTAACGGTTTGGAACTCTGCATTTGCAAAATCTTTGTAACGTTTACGGTTCGCGAAGAAGTCGGCGATGATTACGCCACCAATGGGTGGAATCGCCAGCGAAAGGAAGGTTAACCAACCAACGAAGTTGTTGTATAACCAAAGCGCGAAAATCGTACCGATAATGCCGTTAATGATAGACATTGTAGTACTTGAGCGACCTGTGATGTTAGATAAACCCAGACCTGACGCATAAAGTGCATTTTCATTGGTTGTCCAGATATTCAAGCCAAGCACGATGATGGCTGGAAGCAGTAGACCTTGCGCGATCATCACATCTGAAATATCAGCCTGACCGGTTGCTGCTGCGCCTGCTGCGCCGAAGATAAACATCAGCGAGTTACCGATGAAGAACGCGACCATTGTAATTAACACGGCGCTTGCTGGCTTTTTACCGAAGCGAACGAAATCGGCAGTCAACGTACCTGCACTTACAAACGAACCTACAACCATTGCTAGTGCCATTGAGAAGTCCATTGGCGTCTCTGGCTTAATCAGCTGCAGTTGCTCTAGTCCACCAACACTGTCTACGGCTGTTAGCACTGAGTAACCACCCAGAATCGCAATCGCGGGCACCGCAATTGCTGAAAGCACCATTAGCGCTTTAATACCGAAGTACACCGTACCCGTCATCAAAAGGCCTGACACAATAATCAAGGTGTTGGTATCAATGCCTGTGGCTTTCTGTACCGGAATTGCGAACATGGCAACGCCTACACCAAACCAGCCGACTTGTGTACCACCAAGTAGAGCAGAAGGAAGCCATGAGCCTTTTGTACCGAAAGAGAAACGCGCTAGGAGGTGAGTAGAGAGGCCAGTAGATGAGCCGATGTAGCCAAGAAAAGAAGTGTAAATACCAAGAATTAGGTTACCGATGAGAACGGCGAGGAAGAAATCGTTGAAAGAAAGACCTGTCCCGAGTGAACCACCTGTCCACATACTTGCAGAGAAGAAAGTGAGTCCAAGCATTACCATGGTGAGTGAAGCAACTCCTTTCCTAGCCGATGTTGGAACCGGCCCAAGACTGTAGTTATTATCCGCAGCCATTTTTTACCTCCGCAATTGTTCAAAATTAAAATTAACGGTCGCCGTATTGCAGGCAAACGTGCGCATTATCGTGATATAAATAACATAGTCAATGCTAGTTTTATCAATAAGCCATCTATTAAGGCGGTTATGTTAAGAATAGACATTTAAAACATAAGGTTACTTTTTATATTTATTCTTAAAAAATAATTAGAAAACGTTTTCTATGGCGTAGGTGGTGAGCCAGAGTTGAACTTCACTATGAATGCTGGCGATTATGGCTATGAATGGGTGTCTGTATATTGGATGGACGATGTTTCTTAAATTTCAGGCAAAAAAATGGCCAATCGCAATACTCGCAATTGGCCTATATATATCGTGAACAAGAAAGGTTCACTAACAACGTCAGTTGGCTAGGTGACCCTCGGCTTAAGAAGGGTCAATATGTACATTGCAGTTAGTGTGCCAACTTTTAAAGCAACGTAAAATGGGTGTTTTATAGCAATTTGGTGCGTATTTAAACGGTTTTTTTGCATTTTGAAAGTTGATAGTTGCGTTTTGCAATTGCATTTTGCGATTTACAATGATTGTCATTAAGGAATAAACGATAAAAGTGAATACTGAATACTGAATACTGCTTAGTTTTTGATTTTTGCTGCTCTGTCTGCAACTAACGGTAAAATAGATAAAACGCCCGTGCGATCTCAGATTTCACGGGCTTTGTATCGTTTTATCTAAAACAAGTATTAGATCGAGTAGAAGAAGTATAACTGGGACTTCATTCTAATGATGATCCCGCGTATTACGTCTAGGAACGCCATTAAGCTGATAGGCTTCTCACCGCTTACCCAAGCTAACCCTACAGAGCCGACTGGAATATCGTAACCTTCCGCCTCGTCAATTTTTAAGCGGACAAAGTGGTGCTTGTTCTGAAGATTTCGACCTGTGGTGACACGAACTTGTTCATCAATACCTAATAGGCTAGCTTGTGCTTCACCCGTCGCTTCAACAATGCCTTCTACGGTTGCAGAGAATATCTTGCCTGGGTATACCGCCGTTGCAAACTCTGCAGGCTGGCCCACTTTTACGTTACGAATAGCTTGGTGATTCACTCGCATTAACACGTATTTTTCTTCAGTGTACATTTGGATACGAGGCATCATTGATACTCGCTGTCCTTCACGAAGAATGAAGTTAGTTACAAAGCCGTCAGTCGGCGCCGTTACTTTGGTACTGTTCAAATCCCATAGAGCTTGAGCCAATGTTGCTTTTGCCGAATCTACCTCAGTTTGTTTCTTACTGACGTTGGTTTCTGCCTTGTGGATGTTTAACTTCGCGTTCTCAGCATCAACTTCTTTCTTACTCAGTTGAGATTCCAATGTGGTGACGTTATACGTTGCCAAGTCTACCTTTGCCGTTTGTTGGTCGATGTCAGTCTCAGTAATCGTATGTTCTACAACTTTGTTTTGCTTTTGGTAACGGTCAAGTGTTTTAGATTGCAGAACAAGATCTGTTTTTGCTGATTCTATCTGAGCGACAGAGGCTTTGATATCTTCAAGCGCTGACTGATAGCTTACTTTAGCGATGCTCACTTCTTGGCGAGCGGTATCTAAAGCAACGTTCGCCGATTCAAGTTGCACGCTAGCCTTATCTCTTGCAATAACATATTTGGTGTCATCAATTTCGTAAATAAGCTGACCTTCAATCACGTCTTGGTTCGGTCTAATGTGAACCTTGGTTGTTTTGCCTGACACATTGGTTGAATCTGGACGTAGCTGAATGTGTGGTGATTGAACGACTGAACCTCCAGAGAGATCCATCGGAGTGTAGTTAATGAGTCCAACCCAAACAAACAATAACCATGATGTACCACCTAGATAAGAAAATGCTTTGGTGCCTTTATTCCATGGCATACCAATAAGCCTAAGTAGATAGATGAACAGTGCCCACAGAGCTAAGCCTTCTAACATGTTTGGCTCTCCCCATCTTGATCATTCTTAACTTGTTGTTCTGTTGGCTCCGCAGGTGCTTTCCATGTGTCTCTCAGGTTTATGATGGCTTTTTCCATATCAACAAACGCTAAAATGACGGCAAGTACCCATACCCAGTGCCATATGAAGCCAATCCAAGTTAAAGCTGTGATTAAACCGAGCTGGTGATGCTCTTTACTGTGGGCTTTATTGATTGGTAATTCATGAACACGCCAAAAGCCGTAACATGCAGCTGCGATTGTTGCGACCAACACAACGCCAGCTACGACGTGTAATGCGGTGTCTGCGCCTGTTCCAACAAATGGGACACTTAGTAAACTCATTGATCAACCCTAAGTAAAATTTGAACGCCGAGTGTGATGGAAGTTGGATTTACAGGTTGTAAATTTACTAATTACTTCGATAATGGCAATTATATGATTTGATCTATGATCTCCTTTCTAAGGGCTAGCGACTAATGAACAATTGTAACTTCTTAAGAGCGTTAGGGATTTTGGGTATTTATCAACACGCTGTCACAAACCCTGTGGTTAATACGGAGCGTTTAGGTATTCCGAAGTCTGTGTTTACTAACTCAATGAATCTTATTCCGGTCAATGAAGTCGATAAATGGTATGGGTTTCTTGAACAGCAAACTAATGATCCAGATATTATTCTGAAACTGTCTGACCGAGTGGATATTGAAAAATTAGGCCCGTTAACCAACTGGTTTTTTTCTGGACATGATCTTGCTTCTACGATCCGCCGAGTGAACATCGGCCTGCACTGTTTACAGTCTGGTGCGTTCTTATACGGTGCACAGGTAGGGACAATGATTAAATGGTGCTACGACAATCCTGCTTACTCAGAAACGGGTAAAGTGCATGACTCAATAAGAGTCGCGGTTTTCATTATGAAGATTTTACGTCGATATTTGGGTGATGACTTTAAACCCGTCGCGGTTTCAATAGCCGGTCGTCGAGAGAATGTTGACCTCTACCATGAATATTTCGGCTGTACGATTCAATGGGGACAGCCTCGCACAGAGGTTTGGATCCCGAGTGAATCGAGGTTATCCATCAATCAATCACTATCGAACAGTAAAGCAAATCTGGCGATGAACTTTCATGACTTGGATAACTATCTAAACATGCCAGATGCTGGTGATGAACATAAGGTCACCTATGAGATGATCAACTACAGTCGCCACTTTGGTTTACCAACCCTTCACAAGGTTTCCAGTTTATTAGGGCTCTCTGAGCAGCAGTTTCAACGCCGTTTGCATAAATCGGGCATCAATTTTTCTACCATTATGGGGTATGCGTTAAGCAACGTGGCGGTAGAGCTACTGATGTATTCAGTGCCAGTGGAAGAGGTCTCGAAGAGGTTAGGTTATACCAACGTCGCGAGCTTTAATCGGATGTTTAAGAAACATCGAGGTTTGACGCCTAAGCAGTATATTGAGCGTTTTGATAGTCAATACTGATCATCATTAGTCTTCATCTAGCTTTTTAAAATGAGTGGATAGGTAAACGATTATCCAAGTGCTAAGGACAAAAGGCGCGGTAAGTGGTAGCAGTGACAGTTCATGAAAACCAAGTGTGATGAGACAGCTCAACAGCATGCCTAATAGGGTTAACGGCCAAGGAATTCGCGGATAGAGCACAAGTGCTAGAGTGGCAAGAGTGGCGTTGTACCCGTAAAGACCTTGCTCAATTAGCGCGCCAGAAGCGCCAATCATGTGGCTAAAAACAGTGCTGATTAACACTGTGAGTACTACCCATAGCGCATGCTTGATATTGTTGAGTGCGATGGCAACCAAGATGACTAGACCCGATAGTGCATTATCGATAAAGCTGACTTGGCTGATCCCTTTCAATAACGGGAGCACCGCTGTTGGTAAGCTGAACCACGAGTCTACCTCAAGACTGATGATGGGTATCAATGCGGAGTTGGATGGAGAAAATGCCGATAGATCCAAGGCTGATTGGATAGCATAAATCAGCCAACTGGTGAGGATAAAGGCACTAGTGTAACCGCGATATTTCTTAAAACTGAATACGATGCGGGCAATAGGTACTGTGAGTAATGCGCCTAACATTGTCACTACAACCAAAAATGGGGTGACACCAAAAAAGTTACCGATAAATAAACCAACTAAAGCGCCATTTAGCGCATACATGCCATTCTCAATATCATGAGACGGTTTATTGGTCAGTAAGGCAAATCCATAGCTGCAACTGGCGCCAAACAAGGTAAGAAAAGCCAGCGCAAGTGACTCAATAGAAATGGCAAACAATAGCAGAAGCGACGTCATAACAGACGGTGTGAAATAGACTTGCCCAATGCCATTGAGCAAGCCTTGAAATGGTAGAATATCCTTATTCGTTCTCATTGTCTGACTACATTCTTTTGCTATGTTGAATCTTTTGTAGCTCAGATTGTATGCAATTTTATTAAGTTGACCATCTTTGCGTATCAATTCTGATACCAGCGCTCACCATAGGCTTGTTGGTAATCTGGTGTTTCAATGATGCCTTCTTGCTCTGGAACGGTTTCTAATGGCCCAACGACCGTTCGATAAGGTAATACGCCAGCCCATACCGGGATATCCATATCAGCTTTATCATCATTCACTCCATGTTTACCTATCTTCACGGAGGCTTCTGTTAAAGGGATCGCCAATAGCTCGGTGGCGGTGAGCTCTTTCTCATTATTGAGCCTGACTTCGTCGGTTCTTCCCGGCGCGATTTGCTCAATAAAAATATTCAACAAGCGATCCTTTTCTTGATTGTCATCGATGACTGAAAATGATCCTAATACCACAGCAGAACGATAATGCGCGCTGTGATGAAATGCCGAACGGGCCAATACCCAACCATCGAACAAAGTGAACGTTAAACAGGTGGGCTCTCCCTTTTTTAACCCTTTTAGTAAGCGACTGTTTTTAGCCCCATGAATGTAGACCATATCATCTACTCGCCACGCGAGCATCGGGATAACCATTGGCCCTTGTTCACCCTGCAATGCAATGTGTGCGATTAAGCTCTCATCAATAATTTGGTGCAGTTTCTCTTGTTCAAATACGGCTTTGTGAGCCCCTTTTTTAATCGTGGTTCTTTTCGTGCTAGATAACATAATCGCTCCTTAATCATTGCCTTTTGATTAATGTAGCGATTAACTGGTCTATTAAATAGAGCCACTTTTAAACACTATTTGGATCCAGTTATGCAGCCTATTGATGTCGGTGACCTACAGTTAGACGAGCAACATGACACGCGTCAAACCGCCTTGTTTCATGCGATCAGAGAAAAGATTGTTCAAGATTTATGGAGTAAGGGCAGTAAGTTACCCTCAACGCGTAAGTTGGCCGTAGAACTGTCGGTAAGTCGAAATACGGTGATTTATGCGTACGAACAACTGGTCACCGAAGGCTATATCGAGAGTAAGCAAGGCTCAGGGTTTTATGTCTCGGTTGAACAACCAGAGCACTTTCTAAGTTTGTCTCAGCCAAACAGTGTTCAGGATCCGAAGGTTAAACAAACAGTCAGTAAACCGGCTGCAAACATAGCGACACCTAACGACATTAACCGCAGCTTTGCCCCCGGAGTTCCTGACTTAGATGCGTTCCCTTTTGCGAAATGGCAGAGGCTGCTGCAACGTCACTCTACACGTCAGAACATTGCGGGTAATCAAGAGGTTCAGGGAAGCTTGGCCTTGAGGGAAGCATTGAGCGGGTATCTTGCGAGTAGTCGCTCGGTTCACTGCAGTACCGATAGAATCATCATCACCGCAGGTGCGCAGCAAGCCATCTCAATTGGTTTGATGGCGACGTTAGCTATGGGGGACAAAATCCTTGTGGAAGAGCCCGGCTATCGACAAGTGCATAAAATCATCGATCTGTTGAGGCTAGAGCTAGACGGTGTGAGTGTGCGTGAAAAGGTTGGGTTAGATATTGAAAAAGTGCTGTCCAGTAACGCCAAGGCTCTGTATGTCACGCCGAGTAACCAATACCCAATGGGCACGACCTTGAATACCGAGCAACGACTTAAACTGATCGATTGGGCCAATCGACATCAGTCATGGATCATTGAGGATGATTACGACAGTGAGTTTCAGTTTGCTCATCGCCCTTATACCAGCATGCAAGGGTTAGCGGGAAAGTTAGGGTTCGATGATCGCATCATCTATGTCGGATCCCTGAGTAAGGTGATGTTCAATGGCTTGCGACTAGGTTATTTGGTGGTGCCAGAAAGTCTGGTGGCGAAGTGTCTTGAGATTAAAGATGCGCTCACTGGAGACACGGCCTCACATACACAAGAAGCGCTGGCGGACTTTGTACGTGAAGGCGATTTATTGCGCCATATTAGAAAGGTGCGTCGTTCATACAAACTCAAGCATGAAGCGATGATAGAAGCGATTAAAAGTGAGTTTCATGGCGATCTTGAAGTGATCAGTCAGGCTGCAGGGCTACATGTGACAGTGAAGTGGTATCAAGGGATATCTGAACATGAGTGGAGCCGTAGAGCAGAGTTTGAAAATATCATCATTCGTCCTTTTGACTTTTATGAATATGGATCAAGTGATGCTCGTGATTGGAGTGGTGCAGTGCTGGGGTTTGGTAATATCCGACTGGCTGACATAAAGCCGAAGATCAAACAGATCGCTCGGCTTTTTTATCAGTAATATTGGTAGGGCTTGTTTACAATTTTCTGATTCATCACTAATCGAGTTACAACTTGTCGATAGAGACAGTGGGTTTACCTTTGCCTAGCCACTTCCGCCAAGGGAGTGACAATGTCACAAAAACAGTCACAGCATAGAGCATCGACCAGCTTAGGCAGATAAACACCAAGGTACAGATCACCAGTGAAATCATGGCTGTGTATCTCGATGCGCCAGTCAATAATCGGCAAGCCGCTAACATCGCAAGCAGATAAACCAGTACGAAAATACCGTTGGCGAGTTTAAGAAAGAATTCGAGATCCAAATTAGACAGCTCGCCGATTACACACGAGATAAGCGCAATAAAGCCAATTGCTAAGGTTGGATAAAGTGGTACGCCACGGCTGTTGAGCTGCGCCATTTTACTGGTCGGAGTGTGTTGGCGAGCTTGAGCCCAAATCATGCGAGACAAGCTTTGGGTGTAAAGGTTTAGGCTAGCAAAACAAGCAAAGAAGCCAAGTACACTGATGACGGTTTTAAAGCCATTGCCAAACAGTTGCTCTGTCACCCACGGGATAGAGGCAGCATCAAATTCCGGCGAACCATAAGCGCCTAGCTTGATAATAACCACTGAACAAGCCCAGTACACCAAACCTGCGACGAAACACCCGGTAATGATGGCGATGGGGAAGTCACGCTGTGGATTCTTAAATTCCTCTCCCATGTGAGCAAAGGCTTCGATTCCTACAAAGCACCAAAACATAACCGCCAGTGCTGCACCAATAGACCACATTGAATCGGATGTCATAGTCGGAACTGCGATGTCAGCTGCTGTGATGTCGGCTTTCCAGACAAAAGCGCTGACTAAAGCAAAAATCGACAAGGCAATCACGGTTTGCAAGCGGCCTGAAGACTTACTGCCCATCAAATTGACGGCAATAAGCAGAGCGATGGTAAAGGATTGAGCACCTAATGGTGTGTCGAGTGGTGCTGGTAACAGTTGTTGAGCAAAGCCTCCTGCCAATGCAATCGCCGCTGGAATACCGACAGGAATAACACTCACAAACAACCAAGCCACACTGGTTTCTAATCGCTCGCTGAATGCTTGGCGCACAAAATAGGCCGTGCCTCCTGCATTGGGGTAGCGTTTCCCTAATGCTGCGAAGGTTAGTGCAATCGGGCAAATGGCGATAAACAGGATTAACCATGCTAATAGCGATAACTGCCCTGCAATGCCTGCTGCGATCGCAGGGATCATAAACAATCCTGTGCCAAGCAAGGTCGTAGAGAGTTGTCCAATTCCTGAAATAAGCGTGATTTCTTGTTTGAGTTGCGTCATTCGCTGTCCTTGCTATTGGCTTTGATATCGGTTTTATGGTGCAGTCTTGTGAGGCTGAGATTGAAAGCATACATTGTCGACATCAATAATACAGCTAGCGAAACGTCTTAAGACACCGTCAATTTAACGGTATTAATTTGATTAAGCGTGAAAGTGTCGGCTGTCATAATGGCTGTTATAAGTTAGAAAGTTGTGTCAAATTAGGCGTTATAAATAGAACAATAAATGGAAAGAATCAGAAGCATGGATAAATTTGATCGCCAAATTTTAGATATTCTAAAAACTAACGCTCGATGCTCAGTGAGCGATATCGCAAGAGATGTCAGCCTGTCTCGCTCTGCAGTGAACGCCAGAATCAAGAAGCTGGAAAACGATAAGATCATCACAGGATATTGTGCACAGGTGACCGAGCCTGATTTACCGAAGAACGTTGGCGCTTATATCTCTTTGAAGTTTGACATGTCGAGCAGTAACCATAATTGTGAGTCTTACGCTAAAAATATCTACGCCATTAATGGTGTGCAGTGGTGTCACTCTATTAGCGGTGAGACCGACATGATGCTTTATGTTGAAGTTGAAAGCATGGAGCGTTTGAACCAAATTCGTGACCAGCTGCAAGGCTATCCTGAACTTCGACATCTTATGACTCATACTGTCTTAACGGAATTCTTCAACAAGCAAACTTCGTCTTTTAATATGTCTTGAGTGAGTGCTGCTTACCTTCACTGTGTCGTCATTTGTCCGTACTTACTCAACTTATTCTTACTCGCTCTATTCTTATTCACTCTAAGGTTGCTGATGTTAGGTAATATCAATTTAAATTTACTGCGGTCGCTGCATGTGCTTCTTGAAGAGTGCCATGTAAGCCGAGCCGCTCAGCGTCTGCACATCACGCAGTCGGCGGTTAGTCGTCAACTGGCTCAGCTTAGAGATCTATGTGGTGATCCTCTTCTGGTTCGTGATGGGAACAAACTGGTGCCAACCAACCGTGCTTTGTTGCTTAAAGGCAAGCTCGATGACTTGCTGGGCGAGTTTGACCACCTCTTAGATGATAAGCCATTTGATCCACAAGACTGGCAAGGTGAATTGGTGTTGGCTTCGAGTGATTATGTTGCTCAGTATATCTTGCCCATTATTGTGTCCGAGGTGTCGAAGGACGCGCCCCATATCAACTTGGCTTATCGTTTGTGGCAGCCTAACTTCCTTGAAACGCTTAATGAATCAGGTATTCACTTGGCGTCGAGTATGTTCCCCAAAAAGCCAGATCATGTCTCAAGTATCAAGCTCGGAGAGGATAAGTCCGTGTGTTTGATGAGAGCCTCTCATCCGCTGGCTAAGCAATCAGCCATAAGCTCGGAAGACATCGTGAATTACTCACATATCAAAGTCACGGGTGGGGGAGACAAAGACAGCTATTCGGATATTGCGTTAAAGAAACAGGGACATAAACGCAGAATCGCATTGCAGGTACCGTTCTTTTCATCGGCGGGAAACGTGTTAATGCAAGACGACTACTTGATGATTGTGCCGGAGCATATTGCTTACAACTTGGGTCGACATCTCGATGTCGCTTACTTTTCGCTGCCGTTTGAGACAGAAATGCATACCTATTGGCTGATGTGGCATCCTAAGTATGACAACGACTCTGCCCATAAATGGGCTCGAGAGAAAGCGTTTAAAGCCATCCAAAAGTCGAGTTACAATATAAGTATGATTTCAAATCATACCAGTGATGATAATCTTTGATTTCAAATAATACCTACTGCGGCTTATTGTAAGCGCTAAGTATTGAGTATTAATTGTAGAGTGTTCAGCTGGAACGCTTTGTTTTACTAGGAATGGAATGATGACAGTAACAATTTGGTTTTCTTTATTAGCGATTTGCTTATTGGGTGCAATGTCTCCGGGCCCAAGCTTGGCGATGATCGCTAAGCACAGTTTGGCTGGTGGCCGTATGAACGGACTTATCGCAGCTTGGTCACACGCTGCGGGTATAGGTATCTACGCGTTCGCAACCATTGTCGGTTTAGCCGTTGTGCTTGAGCAATCACCAATGTTGTTCAAAGGGATCAGTTTAGCGGGTGCTGCGTATCTGCTCTATCTCGGTGTAAACGCGTTGCGCTCAAAAGGTGGAGTTGCTGCGAAATTGGAAGCGGGTGAACAGATGAGCTACATGCAGTCTGCTCGCGAGGCTTTCTTGATCTCTATCTTGAGCCCTAAGATCGCTCTGTTCTTTATCGCTCTATTTAGCCAATTTGTGGCGTTAGGTAACGAACTGAGCAATCAAGTGATTATTGTCTCAACGCCACTGATTGTTGATGGCCTTTGGTATACCTTTATTACTCTAGTGCTCTCTAGCCCGTTGATCGTAGAGCGCATTCGAGCAAAAGCGCAGTTGATCGATCGATTGTCTGGCGTGGTTTTAATCCTGCTTGCTGTGCGTGTGGTGTGGACGATATAGCGATAGTCCATATACCAGTAAGAAACAATATCCATTAAAAAGGCTCACTAGACGTTATCTAGTGAGCCTTTTTGACTTCTATGGATTGGCTTCGACAGGTTTGAGCTTGTTAGCCTTCTGAATTCAGTACAGCATCGAGCTTTTCCATCGAGTCGGAGAAGTACGGGTTGTAGGTCAAGCGCGCATGGTTTTTACCTTCTTCACGATATCCCCACGCTGAGTACCACACTTCACTTGTCGCGTTGCACTGTGCTTCAAAACCTTCCTCTTGACCATTGGAGCAGATCTTCTCGCTACCATTGATCCCGTAGTAAGGATTGCTTGGCGAGAACAGTAAGCCCATGTGAGAGCCGTTCGAGATACGTTGCTCTGGGATCTTCATGCTGTATTGAACAGCGCGAGGATCGTCAAGTGTGGTTTCCCCTTGCCAAATCAACACGTTATTTGGGTTTGGCATGGATTCCGTAAATGCCTGCTGAACGAAGTGGGTATCAATGACACTGTCGCCTTCACTCATCATAATAAACACGGGCTTATCAAAGTGTTTGTCTTGAAGGCCCTCACGAACCACTTCTGAGGTTTGGTAGTAAACCGAAGCACCATTCATTGGCAGTGAGTTATAGCGAAGTACATTGTCTTCAGGATCTTGATCCGCCCAAGTGACAAAATAGCTTGCTAGCTCCGCATATTGAACTGCAGAAGAGCTCGGTTGAAACGCAGGAGAGAACAACAGTAACCCAGAGATCTTAGGATCGTTCATCGCCTGTGAAGTCACAAGGTTCGCACCTGTTGAATAACCGCCAAGCCACACAGAATCATACTCTTGCTCCAATAGCTTCGTATGATGAGCTACAACACCTTGCCAATCTTCTAAGCTTGGTTGCATTAAGTCACCGACACGACTGCCGTGGCCCGGTAGCAATACCGTTCTCACTAGGTAGCCTTGTTCTGCTAAGTGCGTTGCGATGTCTTTAAATGAGTACGGAGAATCACCTAAACCATGTACCAATAAAACTGCCTTACCGTTAGGTGCCGCAGGTTTGTATTCGGTGGGTGAATTGAGTCGAATCTCTAGCTGCTTGTCTTTGGTCATGAATACACGGTTTTTCAATAACCAATCTTGAGTTTCATTGACGTAGGCATCAAAGCTGTCTTGCTGATATTCAGGCAAGTTTGGAGATGTTTCGTAAGCAGGTATCGTTGTCTCGTTGGAACAACCAACGAGACTTAAAGTCGTTAAGGCGAGCAGCGTTAGAATGGTATTTCTATGCATTTTTTGATGTTGTCTCTGTTGTTCTTCTACTATGTCTGAAACTGAAGTTTAGATTACTTTCTGCTTGAAAGGTCTTCGTATTCACCTTCAATAACACCGGCATCACTGGTAGATGATTGACGTGTGTTCATGTGAGCTGCGAAACCCTGTTTTTTCATTTGATTCTGAATGCGCTTGCCAGTGATTAAAGCTGCAATAGCTAAAGGAATAGCAAGAATCAAGCTCGTGAATAACGCCAATAGGCCAGTAAACAACGCAACAATCGTAACTAATATATTTTTCATATTCATTCCTCTTTTCTCTATGTTGTTACTATATCGCTTCCATTCTGAACGAAACATGAACACCGTTAATAAATATCAGAGAGTCACTATGACACAGGTGTGTGTGGATTGAGAGTTTATATGTAGTCATAATCACGCACTAAAATCATGGAATAACAGTAAGTTCCATAAAATCAACAACTTAAAAGTTGGCACGCTTGATGCTCTATAGGGGTTGGAATAAGTCACTGTAAGCAAAGTACTTACAGCTAATAAAAAATTACTGGAGCCCCTTATATGTTCTGTATTCAATGTGAACAAACAATTCAAACCCCAACCGTAAAAGGCTGTTCTTTCGCACAAGGCATGTGTGGAAAAACCTCGGAAGTATCCGACCTTCAAGACGTGTTGGTGCATTCTCTTCAAGGCGTTTCTTTTTGGGCAAGCTTAGGTCGCGCTTGCGATGTTATTGATACAGAAGTTGATGAGTGGGCGCCAAAAGCGTTCTTCGCAACACTGACTAACGTTAACTTCGACCCTGCTCGTATTATCGAATTCGCACAACAGTCTCATGAATTCAAGCAGCGTTTAGAGCAAAAAGTTCGTGCAGCAGCAACATTGATTGGTTTTGAAATTCCAGAGCTTTCTGCAGCAGCACAGTTCGATCTTCCAACAGATTCTTCAGAGCTATTGGCACTTGCGCCTCAAGCTGCTGTAAACCGTGGTCACGACTCTCAACACGAAGATGTGATTGGTCTTCGTCTTCTTTGCCTATACGGCTTAAAAGGTGCGGCAGCCTACATGGAGCACGCTCGTGTTCTTGGTCAAACTGACAATGCTATCTTTGCTGAGTACCATGAAATCATGGCGTTCCTAGGTACAGATCCATCAGACCTAAAACAACTGTTAGATACGTCTATGCAGATTGGCTTAATGAACTACAAAGTCATGGAAATGTTGGATAAAGGCGAGACAGATACATTTGGTCACCCTCAACCAACAACCGTGAATGTGAAGACGAAGCAAGGTCACTGTATCCTTGTTTCTGGTCACGACCTGCATGATCTAGAAAAGATCCTTCAACAAACGGAAGGCAAGGGCATCAACGTTTACACTAACGGTGAGATGCTACCAGCACACGGTTACCCAGAGCTAAACAAGTACCCACACCTTGCGGGTAACTACGGCAGCGCTTGGCAGAACCAGCAAAAAGAATTCGCTAACTTCCCTGGCGCAATTGTAATGACGTCTAACTGCCTGCTTAACCCTGATGTAGGTTCTTACGCAGACCGTCTATTTACACGTAGCATCGTGGGCTGGCCGGGTGTTGATCACCTTGAAGGCGACGATTTCAGCGCAGTAATTGATTGTGCACTAGCGCAAGAAGGTTTCAAACACGACGAGATCGAGCAAATGATCACTGTCGGTTTTGGTCGTAACGCATTGATGGAAGCGGCACCTGCGGTTGTTGAGCAAGTAAAAGAAGGCAACATTAAACACTTCTTCCTAGTCGGTGGTTGTGACGGTGACAAATCTGAACGTAGCTACTACACAGACTTCACAGCTCAAGCGCCAGAAGATTCAGTAATCCTGACATTGGCATGTGGTAAATTCCGTTTCAACAAAAACCAATTCGGCGACATTAACGGTATCCCACGTCTGTTAGATGTTGGCCAATGTAACGATGCTTACTCTGCGATTCAGCTTGCTATCGCACTGTCTCAAGAGTTTGATTGTGGTATCAACGAACTTCCGTTAACGCTGGTTCTATCTTGGTTCGAGCAAAAAGCGATCGTTATCTTGCTTACTCTGTTCGCTCTAGGTGTGAAAGGTATCTACACAGGCCCTACAGCACCTGCGTTCCTAACTGAAAACCTACTTAAGATTATGCAAGACGAGTTCGATATGCGTTCTATTTCAACGCCAGAACAAGATCTTAAAACAATCTTAGCGGCTTAATTTAAGCCAACCTGAAGCCTCGTTGTTGTGACGTTTTTAATAAAACAAACAGCTGCGGGGCTTTTTAGATTTAAATCTTTAGTCATTTAATCATCAGTAAGGTGCGTGAACTATGTATGCATGGTCGGATAGCGATTCAATCAATTTAGTGTGTTTAAAGAAATGGCACGAGACGCCAGATACGGTCAGCTTTGAGCTTGGCAGTATTCCACAAGACTTACATTTCAATTTTAAGCCTGGGCAATTCATTACTCTGGGTTTAGATATGCCGACGAAAACCGATTATCGCGCCTATTCTGTGGCTTCTTGTCCTGAAGATAATCGCCTGAAGCTGACGGTGAAACGTGTGGAAGGTGGCTTGGTTTCGAACTTTATTGTTGATGAGCTTGATGAAGGTGATGAGGTTTCAGTATTGAAGCCTGCTGGCGCGTTTAACTGTATTGATTGCATGCCAACAGCGACGAAAAAAGTGACGCTGGTGAGTGCAGGTTGCGGTATTACACCTGTGATGGCGATGGCAAAGTATTGGCTAGCTCAAGGCAGTGATATTGAGATCGATTTTGTTCACATGGCACGTAATCGACGCGAGACCATCTACTTTGAAGAGCTTAACCAACTTGATGAGGCGCACAGCAACTTCAATCTTAAATTGCTGCTAAAAGACAGTGAAGGAACAACTGCTCCCCAAGGTCGTCTAGACAAGAGTTGGTTGGTAACACTCAGCCCAGATATTTTAGACCGAACTGTTTATCTGTGCGGCCCAGTTGGCTTTATGCAAAACATAGAAAGCTACCTGAAAGAACTAGAATTCAACATGGAAAATTTCTATCAAGAAAGTTTCACGCCAGCGAACCCAAACACGGATTCATTGGTCAATAGCAACACAGCTTCAGAAGAGTCACAAGCGGAAGCGTCTGCAGATTCAAATGGTGCCGTTAAGGTGTTTGTTCCTGCATTTGGCGCAGAAGTAGAAGCGGAAGCGGGTACACCATTGGCTGATTCATTAGAGAAAGCTGGTGTTCCGATTATTATTGCCTGTCGCAGTGGGATTTGTGGTTCTTGCAAGTGCAAAGTAACCAAAGGTTCAGTGGAATCAAGCAGCCAAGAGACTTTGACGCCAGAACAGATTGAGCAAGGTTATGTCCTTGCGTGTTCGAGTACGATTCAGTCAGACGTTGAGGTTGAGCTGTAACAGATGTGAAGTCGAGCTTTGTTAGAATGGTAAAGACAAAGTTGGCGTAATAGAGACCAAAATTAAAGTAACAGATGTAAAAAGGCCACTTAGATCAGATAGAGAGAGCAGATCTAAGTGGCAACCTTCCTGTTTATACGGGGGAGTAAAACAAGAAGGGTTGCGAAGCCCATAATAGACTTCGCAGATATAATTATTATGTTGTGGAGCCGTTTGCGCTGAGTTAGTTACAAGATCGAAGTCGTTTAAACTTCAGGGTATGTCTTGTAACGAACACCCATCATCTGTTCCATACAGTGAACAACTTGGCAGCTGTAGCCAAACTCGTTGTCGTACCAAATGTAAAGAACAGCGCGGTTGTCTTGCGCGATAGTTGCAACACCGTCAACCACACCTGGGTGGCGAGAACCAACCAAATCGGTAGATACAATCTCGGTTGAGTCGGTGTAATCAATCTGTGCAGATAAAGTTGAAGATAGCGCCATTTCACGTAGGTATTCGTTCAACTCTTCTTTGTTTGTGCCTTTCTCAAGGTTTAGGTTTGCTACTGCCATTGAAACGTTTGGCGTAGGTACGCGAATCGCATTACCTGTTAGCTTACCTTCCATTTCTGGCATCGCTTTTGATACCGCTTTAGCAGCGCCAGTCGATGTCAGTACCATGTTCAATGACGCAGCACGACCACGACGATCACCTGAGTGGAAGTTGTCGATTAGGTTTTGGTCATTGGTAAATGAGTGAACCGTTTCGATGTGACCTGATAGGACACCAAACTTGTCGTGAACCGCTTTTAATACTGGCGTAATTGCGTTTGTTGTACAGCTTGCAGCAGAGATGATCGTATCTTCTGGTTGAATGTCATTTTGGTTTACACCAAATACGACGTTCTTGATTTCACCTTTGCCTGGCGCAGTCAGTAGAACCTTCTTCGCACCATTACACGCAACGTGCTGGCTTAGGCCTTCAGCGTCACGCCACACACCTGTGTTATCAACCACAAGTGCATTCTCGATACCGTAAGATGTGTAATCCACGTCTGCTGGCTTGTTTGCGTAGATGACTTGGATGAAGTTACCGTTAACGATGATCGCTTTACGTTCTTGGTCTACAACAATGCTGCCGTTGAATTGGCCATGAACAGAGTCACGACGTAGCAAGCTTGCACGTTTTTCTAAGTCACCATCTTTGCCGCCACGAACAACAATTGCACGTAAACGCAGTGGGTAACCTGGGCCACTTTTCTCGATCAATAGACGAGTAAGCAAGCGGCCAATACGACCAAAACCGTACAATACAACATCGCGAGGTTCTGTCATCGCCTCGCCTTCAAGCGATTCTAAAAGTGCAGTTTGTAGGAAATCATCCAACCCGTGTGTGTCTTCGCGATCTTGCCAGAATGTATGAGCAAGGCGACCAACATCGATACGACATGGAGACAAGTCCATAGAGAGAAGGTGTTGAATGATGGGTTGAGTCTGTTCTGCGGTAAGCGGAGAACCTGTGTAACGTTTTGCGATGCGGTGAGCTTTGATGATGTCGATAGTTGTTGCGTTAACCAGTGTTTTACCGAAGAGGATAACTTCAACGCCTTTTTGGCGGTACAACTGACCTAAAGTAGGAGCGATTGATTCAGCAATAGTTTGACTAGTTTGCCAGTCTAGGAGGTGCTTTTCGGGACTCATCTTTACTCGGGACCTTTCACGTTAATGTCTGCAATCATAGCGAATGTAGGGTAGCCATGAGTGCATGGGGGAGTTGAGCTATCTAAGCTTTGGTGGTCTTTAACGCCACTTAAATTTGCTTGATATGCCTTGTGTGTAATTTGTAATTTTTATGTGGCAGGATTGTAAGGTACGACGAGTTATTCTGCTAGGAAAAATAAATGCAGATTAATTGTCTGAAAATTGGCTTTTAATTGGTCATAAATTAAGATTTTAGTGTCAAGAAAGGCTATTGACTTTAACAGTCTGTAGCACTTAATTTTCGCCAAAAAATACTCAGATCAAAACATAATGTGTAATAAAGGGAATTGCGATCATTAAAGATGTGATCATTAGCACTAGTTACACTTAAAAAGTAAACGACAGATAAGGTATTCAGCGAGTTTTCTTGTTCGACTTTTGAATAAGCTGAGTTTGAGTACAGAAAGTTAGTGACGCAAACGATTAGATCTCACAAATTTGACTTAACTTTGGTGTTTATTGGTTTCTAGAGCAGTGACTTGCTGTCATCTAGAGGCATAACCTTATCCTTTCACTTGTTTAAAACAGACCTTCCTCTTTAAATCCTGTACGTGGATAACGACTGACGCCAATTCCCATGATTAGCTCATAATGTCATTTGTTCATATTCAATTTGATCAATAACTCCTGTTAATGTCCTATTCTTATATTGGGCTAGGTAAAAATACTATCGGGAAAGGAGTCGTTATAAAAATGATAAATATGTCAATTAGATGGCGTCTTATTTTTCTTTCAACAGTTTCTGTATTCATTATGTTTGGGTTTACAGTCAATGAAGTGCTCAAGAACGATAAGAAGATGAATCACCTTGAAGCAACGCGAATTAAGGTGGAAGCACTTCAATCTTTTAATGCTGTTTCAAGTGGTGCTTATCAATGGTTAGTGCTGTCTAAAGACTCCCCAGAGAAAGGTCCATTGTTTTTAGAGCTGCAAGCGGAAGTGGATAGGCTTGCTCATTACGAAATACAACTTCAACAGTTCGACAACAGTTGGACTGTCGAGACGCAGTTGATTGAGTTAAAGAGTGTGTTAAAGAAGCTCGCGCGGGTAACCACTAGTATTGACAGCGACGCATCACAGATTACTGTCAGCAACGCACGGCAAACAGAACGAGCCTTTGACCTGTTAAAAGGCGTGTTAATGGAGCTGTCTGAATATCGTGCCAATATAGTGGACGAAAAGATCAGCCAAACAGATACGATGTTTATCAATCTTACTCACTACGTGTTCTGGACTCAGCGAGAAGCGTGGCTGAGTTACCGCTTGTATCGTTCTCCAGAGCTGATTGATCAATATTTATTGAGCTATGTTGGTGCTTTAGAAAGGCAACAACAGCTGTTAGATACGTTTTTACGATCAGACAGCCACTCGCTGGAAATTAGCAAACTGTTAAACATGTTCTCCCAAGATGAATTTCAAGACCGATTTACTTCTCGGCTTCTCAAAGGTGACTTCTCGGCACCTGAAATATATGAACATGTGGAAAGTTTAGAGCGAAAGAAATTGGCGATCTCAAAGGCGGTTGGTGCTTATACCGATCAATTAAAGTTTGATTTGACAAAAAATATAGCGCTACAGAAAAGGCAAACGGCGGTTATGACATTGCTTATCCTTGTTGTTTCAGGTGCTTTGTTATGGCTTGGTGTCGCGACATCTTTGCGCTTAAATAGAAACTTATCGATTATCTTGAAAGGGGTGTCTGAATGCGCGGATAGTTACGGCAAGCCTAAGGTGATTCATATTCAAGGTAACGATGAACTTGCCGAGTTTACTGAAACCCTCAATCGAGTGATGGAACGTAACTATCATCACAACAAAGAGCTGATAATAGCAAAAGAAGATGCAATTTCGGCTAACAAGGCCAAGAGTGCATTTTTAGCGAACATGTCCCATGAAATACGTACGCCGCTTAATGGAATTATCGGTATGGCGGAAATTTTATCTCAGAGTCAACTGAGCGCTAACCAACAAGAGGTACTTGAGGATATCGAGTCGTCTTCACATTCGTTGTTGGTGTTACTCAATGACATTCTCGATCTTTCTAAGATAGAGTCGGGTAACTTAATGTTGTCGCCGCATAATGCCGATTTGCGAGAAGCGGTTTACGACTCTGTGAGCGTAATTTTGTCGAAAGCGATCAGTAAAGACATTGAACTCGACATCAACATTGATGCTCAAACCCCAACACAGCTGTTTTTCGATGAGTATCGTGTTCGACAAGTGCTAACCAATTTGCTGTCTAATGCTATTAAATTTACCTCAAAAGGCACGATTACAACGGATATTGCTTATACACCGATGTCTTTGGGGCGAGGTAAGCTTGAATGCAGTGTGTCTGATAGCGGGATTGGGATTGAGCCAGAGAAGCTAGAGTCCATTTTTGAACCTTTCACTCAAGAAGATGGCAGTATTACTCGCCAATTCGGCGGTACAGGGCTAGGGCTTGCGATTTGTCGGCAGCTTGTTGACTTGATGGGCGGCTATATTACCGCACGCTCAGTGAAAGGAGGAGGCTCTACATTCACCTTTTGTTTGTACGTAGACACGGTCGAGGCTCACGCTCAAACGTTCGATAACCTAAGCCGTGCGACAATTATTTCTAATTCTTTCAATTACCTCGATCAATTGGTCAAAGAGTGCGAGCGCTTAAATGTTCGACCTAATGTTGTGTCATCCATTTCGGATCTTGGTGAGAGCCTGAAAGAAAGTGACTTGGTACTTTATTGTCACACGCTGCATCACTCTATGAGGAAAGATCTTGAGGCGTTAAAGGCGTTGTATCCGCTGACTCGCGTTATTGTGTGCCAGCATCACCTATTTAAAACCAATCTAATCACAGAAACGGTTCACTCGACCCATACATTACCATTTTTGGGTAGACGCTTCTTAAACAGCCTACGATCGCTTGATGCCGGTGAAGTACAATCACCGACGGTGGAAGTAAAAGATGAAAAAGTTCGTTCTCTGAATCGACGTATTCTGATTGTTGAAGACAACCTGATGAATCAGAAGATAGCGAGCTTCTTCCTTGAGCAAGCGGGCTATGAATATTTGATTGCCAGCAATGGCCAAGAGGCGGTCGATGTCATCACCCAGGGCGCTCAGTTTGATGCCATTCTAATGGACTGCATGATGCCAGTTATGGATGGTATAACGGCGACTCGTGTGATTCGAGAGTGGGAGACAGATCAACAAACCCCACCACTACCCATTATTGCTTTAACCGCTAGTGTCTTAGAAGAGGACATCAAAAATTGCTTTGAAGCAGGCATGAACGCCTACTTGCCGAAACCTTATAAATCCCACCAACTGTATGATCTTTTCAGTAGCCTTGATATTGTCTAATGGTCCCAGTATCAAGGCTAGCGCTGTGTGATTTAGCGTACTTCTTGCCCAAGGCTGTATTGTGCAACACAGCGGCCTACGTAGCTGATTTTTAGTAACCCGGCCACTAATATGGTGCTGATGTGTGCGAAAATTTGAATGGGTAGTGAGAAGTAATCGGCCATCGGATAAGCAACAATAATACTGAGTAGCATTAGCAAGGCGGTGATCGCTAAACTGAAATTTGAAACAGAAAGTAGAGTTTGAAAGCGTTGAGTCATCGTCTTCATATTGAATTCCTAATTGCTATTAATAATTATGATACTTGTTATCAATAGCAATTAGCGTTCCAGTTATGTTTTTATCATCAAATCAATGGTTTAATTTTATTGCTTCTATTTTTGAGTCGTAATGACTCTGTTTCTTTGTATGTCTTTATGACCTATCTATGTTCTTACCACTGTCTGAATCCACAAGTATCGATGTGGAATCGAACACCAGAATACAAACCCAGTCCAACGTTATTCTTTTGCCCAAATTCCGCATGAATCTTTTTAAGCTTCACGTGTAGATTTTCGCGAGTAATATCATTAGCAGGCACTAAGTCTAAAGCGCAGAACTCTAAGTGTTTACTTCGCAGTGCGCCACCCGCTTGCTTATTGTAGATATCGGTTCTTTCTCCAGACACAGGAATAACAACGCCAATCTCAGGCTCAATATATTGTTGAATGTACTTAAGGGTATTAATCATTTTTGGTACATGCTTTTTATTGGGTAGGGTAAACAGAGTGGTGTTGCTCATTGCCCAGTCGGTGCCTTGCAACAAGACTAAGTGCAGAGGCATGCTTTGGGTGATGCCGTTATCTTTGAGTTGCTGTCCGATCGCCTTGACTTGATCTTGGGCGTGGTTAAGGAGCATCCAACCTCGAAATGCAGATCTCGTGGGAACCTTATAGCCATGAACATCGACCACGAGGTCGTCATAAGTGATTTCGGTTTCTTCGGTATAAAGTTTCTCAAATTTTTCAGGGTAAGGTTGCGTTGTTGATAGTGCCAAGGTAATCAGAATACTTCCGTACATAAAGTCTCTCCATCGCTTAGGTTCGCCTAGTTATTAACGTTCACCTAGTTACTTACGTACACTAAGGATATTACGTTCGATTAAGTATAGACGCCGGAATTTAGGCACAAAAAAACCCACTACAAAGAGTGGGTTACTAACATTGTTGCAAGTAAATTCTTTAGGTTAGATTACTTCTTACCTTGAGTTTGCTTGTCTTCTTCTGTTAGTTCACGAATACGACGGCTGATGTCGCGACGAGCTTTAGAGATCTCTGCACTCTTGATGATGTGATCATCAACGCGGTCTTCGTAGTCAGCTTTCATGTTTTTGATAATGCCTAGGATCTCGTCGTGAGTCATCTCTGGCTTGATGTAATCAAGTAGGTTATCAAGAAGGTCGACACGCTTGCGGTTGTCACGAACTTTCTTTTCGTTGTCTAAAAGTTCACGCTTAAGTTTGTTCTTACGTCGTGCTTGGTTAACAATTTCAAATACGCTGCTCATAGATTCCTTTTCCTAATCGTCAAATACGTTGTCTGGTTCTGATTAAAGCACATCAATTGATGATGTAACAGTATTTAGATCAAAGCAAAAGTAAGGTTGTTTAATTATTCGTCACTCTCTCTAACGTACGATTGTTTTTATCTTACCGTTCAAGTTAGTATCCCATTTAGATACTGCATTGATACGACATGTGAAATGAATCAACAACAATTGGAAACAGAAGATTTGGGCGACGATGTCGTTGAATCTTCGGCAGAACAAAATAAGCTTCGTGATGCGTATGTACAAGAGCGCACTAATTTGGAAGTCGTGGAAATAGAGCTAAATCGTTCTAAGATCATAATGATTGATGAACAAGGCAGAAAGAAACGAGTACCGATTTTGTCTGAGCATTAGCCATAACTGGCTGCATTGTTAAATGTTGAGATGGAATTATCAAAATAATAAAAAGGAAAAACGATGAACACAGTACTTTCCCCAATTGAAGCGAGAATTATCGGTTGTTTGATCGAGAAAGAAGTGACTACTCCAGATCATTACCCACTGACACTAAATAGTTTAACAACGGCTTGTAATCAAAAGAGTAACCGTGAACCTGTGCTCTCTCTGTCTGAGTCAGACGTTTTAGATGCGGTTGATGGTTTGATCGGACGTCGTATGGTGAGCGATGAAAGCAGCTTCAACAGCCGAGTTAATAAGTATCAGCACCGTTTCTGCAACACTGAATTTGGTGATCTGCAATTTACAGAGCAAGAGCGTGCAATCATCTGCTGCATGCTGCTTCGTGGGGCCCAAACCCCGGGTGAGCTTCGTACTCGAACTGGTCGTCTTGCAAACTTTGGCGATGTGAAAGAGGTTGAATCAATACTCGAAAAACTCGCGGCAAGAGAAGCGGGTGCGTTAGTCGTGAAGTTACCACGAGAAGCGGGTAAACGAGAATCACGCTACCAACACTTACTGAGCGGCGAAGTAGACATTGAAGCGTTTGCGACGGCATCGGTAAGCGCTGTTTCATCATCTGCATCCAGTGAAAAGTTTGAAGAACTTGAATCCGAAGTCGCGAGCTTACGTGAAGAAGTGGCAGAGCTTAAGGCTCTGGTTGAATCACTGCTTTAAATGTCGGAATCTGACAAAAATGCGGATTGGGTCGTGTATTTGATCCGCAATCGACACAATGCCCTTTATTGTGGAGTGACGAATAACTTAGAACGTCGATTCGAACAACATCAAACGGGCAAAGGTGCAAAAGCCTTAAAAGGTAAAGGCCCACTTAAGCTGGTTTGGAGTATTGGTGTTGGGTCAAAAAGTGAGGCGTTAAAGACCGAATACGCGATCAAACAATTACCTAAATCTCGTAAAGAAAAATTAGTATCACTCAAACTAATCATTGAGTGGCAACAAGATAAAATTCAGTATATTCCAGTATCGTAACTTATCGTTAGAGTTCTTATTCTCGGCTGAATGTTAGTCACGTGAATTGTTGCAAGGTTACCACTTAAGTTATTGATTAAATGGTAATGTTTTTGTTTTTAATTGAGTTTTTTTATCTTAGGACTCATTAATCTTAATCTCTGTTCCAAATTTACACACTGCACATTTAGAATGACATTCCAATTAGTATTAGACGCTATCATTTATCCTCGTTGTCCTACATAATATCTTTCAGCCATACAAAGAGATGGTGTCATGCTAGGTTAAAAAAATGAGCCAAAGTAGCTCATATAAAACGAGAAAAATATGAAACGTTTACTTATATTATTGGGAGTTGCCGTGTTTTCTGCGTCTGCTCTCTCCCACGGTACCCACGTCCTGAATGGCTATTGGGAATATCAGGATTACCTCACTAAATTTCCAGAGCAAAAAGCATTGACCGATAAAATGGTTGAAGCTGTGCAAAATCTCCCTGTGCCATTGAGGCAAGTTCAGGATGAACCTATCACGATTTCAGTTGTGTACCCGGGGCAACAGATCTCTGATTATTGGGTTCGTAATATCCAAGCCTTTGAGAAACGCCTAGATAAATTGAGAATTAATTATCAAATAAATCAGGTTTTTACTCGTGATAATGCCAACCCTTCTCAGCAAAGTATCTCTTTGCAAGAAGCGATTGAAAATAAAACGGATTATTTGATTTTTACGTTAGAGACGACGCGGCACCGTAAGTTTATTGAGCATGTGTTGAGCTCAACGGACACCAAATTGATTTTGCAAAATATTACCACGCCAGTACGCGCTTGGGCAGATAGGCAGCCGTTCATGTACGTGGGTTTCGACCATATGACAGGTAGCTTAAAGCTGGCGGATTATTTCAAACAAGTGAGTGAACCGGACAGCAAGTATTCTGTGTTATATCGTTCTGAAGGTTATATTAGTGATGCTCGTGGAGATACCTTTGTCCATGATGTGAATTCTGATACTAACTTTGCTCTTAAGTCGTCGTTTTACACAAAATCAAGTAAAGAGAGCGGTTACCAAGCAGCTAAAATCAGCCTAGCTAACGATAAGGATCTAAACTTTATTTATGCATGCTCAACGGATGTTGCTCTGGGCGCAGCAGAAGCTATTCGAGAATCTGGTCGAGATGTATTAGTGAATGGCTGGGGAGGCGGCTCTGCAGAATTGGAAGCTATAGCAAGGGGCGACTTAGATGTTACGGTCATGCGCATGAATGATGATACGGGTATTGCGATGGCAGAGGCAATTAAATGGGATCTTACCGGGTTGGAAGTTCCTACCGTTTATTCAGGTGAGTTTGAAATTGTGACTAAAGAGGATTCTCCAGATCGTATTTTAGAACTTAAGCAGCGAGCATTTAGGTACTCAGACCAATAATGAAAAAAAGCTACGCCATTACACCAAAGAACACTTTAGCCAAATTAATTACGCGTATCATTATTTTAGTGATTGGCGTGATGGCGCTTGGCGTGCTTATTCATAACTACGAAACAAGCAGTAGGATCGTTAAGCAAGAGACGAATAGAACGGTTAAGCAAACTTCTAGCTTGATCCAAAACATGTTCGATTATCGATTGTCAGTGCTGCAAATCCATCAAGACAGTAGCTCACACAGTGAAACTTTAAGGGAGTATTTTGATACCAATAATGAAGAGGCTCTGAGCTACTTTTTTTATGGTGTTGACCAACGTGAGCCTGATCATGCTCCTGATTTGCGTTTTGTTTCAACTTATAATGGTTTAGCTTGGGAAGATGGCAATGGGCAGTTCTATGGTTTGGATGAATCTAGTTTAAAACATATATCTGATGAGGTCGCTTTTAGCAGTAACTGGCACTTCATTCAGCTGACTACGGATATCGGTAAGCGTCATTTGTTGGCTCGGCGAACCCCTATTGTTGATAACAAAACCGGTGAAGTTCTAGGGCAGCTTTATGTCGCTATTGTGCTCGACAACAATTTTTCATTGGCTGAATCTATCCAGCAAGGCAGCAATTGCGAAAATATCGTTATTGAAGCGCATGGTACTCCGGTGACATCGACATTCAGTGGCGATGAAAGCTATACGATAAAAGACGTCCTCAGCTATGAAATGTACGAGCAGCTACCTCGTCATTTCGTCACTATTGCAACCATTAAGATCAATGCTGTTGAAACCCCCCTAACCATTCGCGCGATCCAGAAAAACACTAACCTCATTGCACTCGAAGATAATTATGAACGTACCATCATTGTTATGATTGTGGTGATCATCATCATGTCTTTCCTTGCGCGATCTTGGATTCAAAGAAGAGTCGCGGCAGAACTTGATAAGTTAATGGAATTCACTCGTTCTGCAAGTGGTAATGAAGAGTTCAGCAAGTTTGATGGTTCAAATATTTTCGAATTTCACCACATTGGCTGCACGTTGGAAGATACTTTTGAGCGCTTATCTGAGCAACACCAAAAATTTCAAGATCTGTTTAATTTTGCGCATTCTCCAATTTTGGTTTGGTCCGAAAAAGGTGACTTAATTCAGATGAACCCAGCGGCTCGTATGGCGCTATTTGATGAAGATGATAACTATGGTGCAATGGCTCGAGAGTTTGAGCTCCGTATGTTGCCGAATATCCAGATGGTGGTTCAAGGCTCTAAACTAACGGGCATTAACGTGCCAATCGGCGAGAAGGTTTTTCGCTGGAACATGTCTGCAATCCGAGTTGAACACGGCATTACCGGTGTGGTGGTGCAAGGTCAAGATATTACTAAACTTATAGAAGCAGAAAGACAGGCAGATCGAGCGCGTGAAGAGGCAGAGCATCTTGCCAGTGTGCGTGCAGACTTCCTCGCTAAAATGAGTCACGAAATTCGTACGCCACTGAATGGTATTCTCGGTGTCTCTCAGTTGCTTAAACGTTCAATACACAGTGAAGATAACCGCGATCAGGTTGATGTACTTTGCCATAGTGCAGAACATCTACTGGCGGTACTAAACGATATTTTGGACTTCTCTAAGATAGAGCAGGGACAATTCAATATTCAGAAGAAAGATTTCCTTCTAGGCGAGTTGGTTAACACCTTAGATAGCATCTATCGCCCACTTTGTGAGGATAAATCCGTCGAGTTCACCATTGTGAATCACTTGGTTGATGACATCAAAATACACACCGACCAGGTTCGCTTGAACCAGATCATGTTTAATTTACTGAGCAATGCCCTTAAGTTCACTCATCAAGGCAGTATTTCCGTCAGTTTTGAAATCGAAAGTATCTTGAATACTGATTACGCTAGCTTGATTGTTCGAGTAAAAGACAGTGGCATCGGTATTGATGAGAGTAAGATCGATGCTATTTTTGAACCTTTTGTTCAAGCAGAAGAAACGACGACTCGGGAGTATGGCGGTTCAGGACTTGGGCTCACGATTGTAAAGAACCTTGTCGATATGCTGGAGGGAGACATTCAAGTCCGAAGCGTTAAAGATCAGGGGTCTGAGTTCATTATAGAAATCCCAGTGGAGTTACACTCCAAGCCTCTGTTAGCCGACGTTAAGAAACAAGCCGACATGGAGCCTGAGGCATTGTTTAGTCGTTCGTTGAAAGTGCTGCTAGTGGAAGATAATCACACCAACGCCTTTATCGCACAGGCATTTTGCAAAAAGTATGGGATGGTGGTTACTTGGGCAAAAGGTGGCTTGGAAGCGATAGAGCTAGCAAAAAGCACGGTTTACGATCTTATCTTAATGGATAATCAACTCCCTAATCTTGGTGGGATTGAAACCACACAGCAACTAAGAGAGCAAATTGGCGTAACAGCTCCGATTTATGCGTGTACTGCCGATGCTCAAGAGTCAACAAGAGATAGATTCATGGCTGCTGGAGCAAATTACGTGATCGTAAAACCGATAAAAGAAGCGTCGTTGCACAAAGCTTTTGTTCATTTCAAACAATTGTACTGGGATGATACTCAGTATTAAGTCGAAGCTAGAAAGTGAGTCACTGATTCAAGTAAACAACGGCTTACTCTTGCTGAAAAACAAAATACACTGCTTCAGATATGTACTTGATGGAGAAATATTGGATGGAACTGCAAACCTTATTGAATACTCTGGCTGATACCCCAGAAAGCGTGCAATTTGAAGATACAATACAAGTGATAGAAGCTCATTATGATTTTGCTGAGAGTGAATTTCGTAATGGCGATGTAGTGAATGCCGCTGGGCAGAATAATGGTTCGTGTAAGATTTTTGCTTTTGGTTTAGAGCAAGGTCTATCTGCAGAGCAAACACTTGCTTGTTTTGGTCAATTTTATCGTAATGACGTATTAGGTTTTCCCGAGAACACTGACCATCAAAATATTCGTAACTTCATGACTCATGGCTGGAGCGGAGTACAGTTTTCTCAGCCTGCGCTGATTGCAAAATCGAAGTAACCACTAACTAGATAACTATTAGTAAGTAGTAGGTCGAAACTTAATGTCGTATCTTGAAGCGAGAGACCAACCTCTCGCTTTTTTGTATATGATGAACAGGCTCGCAAACTCTTGACTAGGTTCGTAAGCTACTGAATAGGCAAGGCAGACAGGCATTTACGGCACATGCAAGCACCAGTTTTTGGAATATTGCTAGTATCACGCTTCTCTAACTCAAAGCACCAACACGTCTCTTTACCCGCACTAATATCGCATTGAGCTGGCTCATGACACTGCGGACATTGGTGAGTCGAACTCTCGCCACTAAGGTTATCCATGACTGACGTTCGTTCGTCTTCAGATAAGCCTTTCCAACCTATAATTTCATCCATTGTTCGAAAGCAGCCACTGCACATTCCGCCATTATTTTTACAAGCCGCTCGGCAAGGTGTTTTCATCTATCTAACCCATGATTCATTTGGGCTGAAATGTAGCATATTTGTTTCCTTTTTAAGAGTCATCAAACCAAAAACACAAGGGTCTGTTGAACTTTTGAGCTGATTTTTGCAGCACTTTGTGGGAAATTTCTACAAGGCAGAGGCTTTGAAGTGTAGCTAGCCTACATGAGAAGCCGATAACACAGTAGAAATGAACCACAAAGGCTGCCCGAAGGGTTCGGTTAGAATCGTTTTATACTTTGTTAAGATGTATTTACTTAGAATGACTAGGCTACATACATCTTGCCGCGCCTAAAACGATTCTATCTCGAACAAAAATTTAACCACGAAAGGTCAACAGACCCTAAGTAAAATCGACAAATGACCTCGTAATTTAAAGGTTTTTCATGTAGCATCTCGCCCCTTTTGTTGAGTGGGGGATATTATGTTTATTGGGTTTGATTATGGAACAGCGAACTGTTCTGTCGCGGCGATGGTTGATGGAGAACCAAGCCTGTTACCATTAGAAGGTAGCAACCATTATATTCCCTCAACGGTATTTGCACCTACTCGTGAGAGCGTTTCTGAGCACCTATTTCGCCATTTGAATATCAAACCGAGTGATGCGATTGGTGAGCAGGTGTTGCGACGTGCTATCGCTCTGAACCGAGAAGAGAGTATCGACCTAGTGCCAGAAGACATGGCATTTGGTCAGGCTGCATTGGACCTTTATTTGGAAGACCCTCGTGACGTTTATTACGTTAAGTCCCCTAAGTCTTTCCTTGGTGCCAGTGGATTGCATGATGTTCAGGTGAGTTTCTTCGAAGATTTAGTGTGCGCCATGATGGCGAATATCAAGCATCAAGCTGAAATCACGACTCAAGAGCCGATCAAACAAGCTGTTATTGGGCGACCAATTAACTTCCACGGTCGTGGTGGTGAAGAAGCAAACCGACAAGCAGAAGATATACTCTCACGTGCAGCCAAACGTGCAGGTTTCCTTGATATCGCTTTTCAGTTTGAACCGGTCGCTGCAGGCCTTGATTACGAAAGTACTCTGACTGAGAACCAAACGGTATTAGTTGTCGATATTGGTGGTGGTACCACCGATTGCTCATTGTTAGAAATGGGGCCAAGTTGGTCTGGTAAAGCGAACCGCACCCAAAGCTTGTTAGCACACAGTGGACAAAGGGTTGGGGGTAATGATCTTGATATTTACCTTGCCTTCAAACAATTGATGTCACCTTTCGGTATGGGTAGTAAGGGTATTTCGGGTATCGATATGCCGTTGACTCAATTCTGGAATCCAATTGCGATAAACAATGTAGAAGCTCAAAAAAACTTCTATTCAAGGGAAAACCTAGCCGCGTTAAAGTTACTTCGTAAAGAAGCTTCAGAGCCTCAAAAGTTAGACCGTTTAATGAAGGTCTATCACGATACTTTAGGTTACAGCATTGTGCGTCGGGCGGAAGAAGCCAAGATTGCATTGGCAGAATCCTCCCAATATCGAACAGCAATCAATGTTGCATCAGAGCTGATTGAAGTGGATATCTCCGTTGAGCAGATGATTGAAGCGATTGAAACGCCAAAATCTAAGATGATTGAATTGGTTAAAGAAGCGATTCAACAAGGTCAGAAAAAGCCAGATGTCATCTACATGACGGGTGGTTCAGCCCGTTCTCCTATTCTTCGAGAAGCAGTACAACAAGCCGTACCGAATGTGCCAATTGTGAGTGGTAACTATTTTGGTTCCGTAACCTCAGGCCTAGCACGTTGGGCTGAGGTTTGCTTCAAATAAGAATGTACTAACTTGTATTAGGGCAACCAGTCACGGATTGGTTGCCCTTTTTTGTATTTTCTCTAGTGAACTTTCAATAAAGCAATAACCAATAACCAATAAAGCAACTTTTCCTAGTTCAAATTGGGAATTGTTTCACAAGGCTAAATATTTCAGCACGGCTCATTATGTTACAGGATGTTTCTAAGTTAATGGTATGTCGCAGAATGGTCTGGAAAGTCGTTTGTAGCCTAAGTGTCTAATGCTGTTTTTATGATTGGAAAATCAAAAAATTGAAGGTTTTTTATATCAAAATATACCAAAAATTAGCTTACGGTTTGTTATTAATTATTTGTTTTTAATGGTTTTTTTTATTTTTATAGCGCGATTTTTTTTATTTTATATATTTTAATGCAACTTTTTTGTCAGTCGTATATTAGTGTTTTCCCACTTGTTAAATGCAGGTAACAACCTCTCCGTAAGCACGAGGTTGTTATGGAATCACTCTCCCAGTTACAAATGGATATGACAATGAATAAGAAACTTTTAGCGCTAGCAATTTCTGGTGCAGTATTTGGTACACAGGCAGTTGCGGTAGAGCTTTATAACGAAGACGGTACAGCCTTCTCTGTTGGTGGTCACGTTTCTGTAAACCTGAATGGTTCAGAGAAAGGCGATACGGATGTTGGTACAAACTCACCACGCATCAACTTTAATGCTACGCAAGAATTAGGCAATGGCTTCACAGCTGACGCTAAAGGCGAATGGGCGCTTAACTACCTAAACGGTGGTGATGAATCGTTTACTACTCGTCTTGGTTACGTAGGTTTAACTCATGATGAGCTAGGTCGTGCTGTTGCAGGTACGCAGTGGGCGCCATACTACGATGTAGCTTCAGCTACTGATATGCCGATCGCTTTCGCGAACGATTTCTTATACGACAACCACGGTGCACTAGGTACTGGTCGTGCAGACAAAATGGCAAGTTACCGCAACGGATTTGATTTTGGTGAAGCGGGTGAGCTTAGCTTTGGTCTAGGTTGGCAGGGCAGCAATGACGTAACGACTGACACTGAAAACGTTCTTGGTGGTGTTGTTGTTACTACTCGTTCAACGGTGTCTTACGATGACCGTATTCAAGCGACTCTTGGTTACTCAATCGCTGGTGTTAAATTGGGTTATGCCTTCAACACTGGTGACTTCAAAGAGGGTGGTGTTTCTAAGACGGCTGAATCTCACCTAGTTTCTGCTGCATACGGTTCTTACGGCTCAGGTTTATACCTAGCAGGTATCTACGCTTCAAACGAAAACATGAACGTAGGCCTTGAAGAAAGTGATGCATATGAATTGCTAGCGGCTTACGCTTTAGCGAACAGCTTAAACTTAAGCGTTAACTACGAAGTTGTTGAAGGCGAAGCGACGAAAGGCGCGGCAACACAAACTGACCGTGAAGAGCTAGCTCTACAAGCTGAATACAACTTTACGAGTAATGTTGTTGGCTACACTGGCTATCAGTTTGATCTAAACGATGCAGACAACAGAAAAACTGACGACAAGTGGACTATTGGTGCTCGTTTCTACCTATAAGTCGCGACTCATTTAGTTTGACCACTATTATGCATAGTGTTTACTCCTTAAATTTATCTTTTCGGATACTGTCCTAGACACCATGCTAAGCCCTCTCAAGCCTTTTGGTTTGAGAGGGCTGCTTTCGTTCTATATGCATCTGTTTTAGCTTTCCCTTCATGTTACCTTGCCATTCATTTCATCTACGTAGCGATGGTCTACGCAGCTATGATCTACGCTGCTATGGCTCTTGTCATCAGTTCTTATACGTCGCGATCTTCGAATAAAAGTATTTAAATCATTTAATTGAGCTAAAGATCAGAATTTAGATATTGATAACCATCTTGCCGAAGATTCTCTTTTAATGATGCGGTAAACTCTGCGCTCCAAAAAACAGTTTAGGGACAAACTATGAGCAGCGTTGTAGATCAGGAGCAATTGATGAATTCGAAACGAACAGCAACACCCAGCAAAGTACTGTGTATTGGGCGCAATTATGTTGATCACATCGAAGAGCTTAATAATGTTATCCCTGACTCTATGGTGGTGTTTAATAAGCCGAGCACTAGCGTTACGTCTTCTCTATCATCTTTCCATCAAGAAACGTTACATTATGAAGCTGAAATCTGCTTCATTGTTGAAAACGGTGAATACTCTGCCGTGGGGCTAGGTTTAGACCTTACCAAACGCGAGTTACAAAGTAGTTTGAAGGCGAAAGGTCTGCCTTGGGAGCGTGCTAAAGCTTTTGATGGTTCTGCTGTTTTTAGTCGCTTTGTTCCCATAGATAACTTGGACCTCTCTGACTTAAACATAGAGTTATTTATTAACTGTGTCCGCGTTCAAAAAGGGCATGTTGAACAGATGCTTTATTCCCCACAGACCATCCTCGAAGAGTTATCTTCTTATACGACTTTGCTTGACGGTGATGTTGTGATGACGGGCACTCCGAAAGGTGTTGGAGAGGTACATCAAGGTGATATTTTCCTTGGTCGTCTAAAGTGTGGCGAAACCACTGTGATTGAGATCGAGTGGGTAGCACGTTAATTAGTCTTTTGTATTTAGTTAATAAATTGGCTTTACTGTTCATTGATGGTGTTTAATTCGATTAATTTAACACCTAGCAACTGATTGCATCTGGAAGGGTGTTAGTAATTGATATAAAATTCGCCTCCATTTTTATCAATACTGAAACCCATGATCGATTTAACCATCCTACCTGTTTACCTGACGGCCGTTGTAGCTCTTCTCCTTTTACCAGGCCCTGATATGTTACTCATCGCAAGCTCAAGCATGAGCTATGGCCGTAAAGTCGGTGTGTTTGCGAGCTTAGGTAATGCGACTTCTGGAATTATCCTGACAGTATTGGCAGCAATGGGCGTTTCAGCATTGATTGCGATGAGTCCAGTGGCTTTAAAAGCCCTTCATCTATTAGGCGGTGCATACTTATTAAAGATGGGGTGGGATTGTCTTCGAACAGAACAGGGCAGTACGCCTGAGTTAAGCGACAACCGTGCTGCAAAAGCGTACTACCAACGAGCACTTATTAGTAACCTGCTTAATCCTAAAGCGTTGGTTTTTTTCGTGATGTTCTTACCGCAGTTTGTATCGACGAGTATTGAAGCGACTTCGGGTGAGCAGATGCTCGTTCTGGGCTTATTGCTGAATGTGCTAGGTTTGACGTTCAACTTTTTACTTGTGGCGTTAGTGGGTACTATTGGTAAATCTTTGGTAGAAAATGCTAAGTTTCGTACCTATCAGCAAAAAGTGATGGGCGGAGTTTTCATCGTGTTAGCGGTGTGGATGCTGTCTTCTTTCTTTACCTCGTAGACTGCAACTCAAACAGTTTATTGGGGTTGGCCGCCGATACAAAAATGGACGCTTCGAGCGTCCATTTTTTATGTCTATCAGTTACATATTGTACTTCATTGAACTGATGTTTTGAAAGAATGATGAGCTAAGAGTTCAGCTCTTTCTGGTGTTGTTCGATGAGCTTATCCATGTACTCTTCACCGCGCTTGCGAGTATCGTCATAGGTTTCTGTCCCTTCGAACTTTGTTACCGTCTCATAATAAACCTTAACTTTTGGCTCTGTACCTGAAGGTCTTACGATAATGCGTGAACCATCCTCGAGGTGATAGATGAGTACGTCACTTGCAGGCAGGTTAATGGCTTCAGTATTGCCTCCAATGACGAAGCGTAAAGAAGACTGCAGATCTTCAATCACAGAGATAGCGACACCGTTAATCGCTTTAGGCTGTGCTGAGCGGAGCTTAGAACCAATCGATGGTGAATCTGGGTCTAGGGCAATACTTCGCTGCGCGTTGGTATGAACCCCATGTTCAAATGAAATTTGAGCGAGAAGATCCCAAACGGTTCGCCCTTGAGATTTTAACTCCTCAACCAGTTGAGCAAACACGACGATAGCAGACAGCCCATCTTTGTCTCGTACCTGAGTACCAATTGTGTAGCCTAATGCTTCTTCATAGGCGAACAAGAACTCGTTTTTCTCATCTTCTAATTGCATGCCAATATTCGCTAACCATTTAAAGCCAGTCAGCGTTTGGAAGTAAGTCGCACCATGGGATTGAGCCACTTTCTCAAGTAGAGTTGAAGATACGATACTGTTACCAACTAACTGGTTTTTAGTGTGTGGCTTTGATAGCAAGTAGTGCGCGAATAACACACCCACTTGGTCACCCGTGAGCATTTTATAGGAAGCATCTTCAGTTCTGACTTTATCATCGGTTCGAACGGCAACCGCAAATCGGTCTGCATCTGGGTCATTAGCGCAAGCGATGTCGGCATCGACACTTTTTGCTAAGTTAACCACAAGATCCATCGCGCCTTTTTCTTCCGGGTTGGGGAAGTTCACGGTTGGGAAGTGACCATCTGGCTCTCTCTGTTCGGCAACACTGAACACCTTATGGAATCCAGAATCATGAAGTAGATCTTCCGCCATTTGTGCGCCGACACCATGCATAGCGGTATAGGTGATGGTGGTGTTCGCCGATTCGATCTCTTTACTCACGTGTGGGCTCTGGTTGATCGCAGCGCGGTACGTTTGATAATAGCCTTCAGTTAACCATACCAACTTACCTTGTGTTTCAGCGTCACTAAGGCTCATCAATGGGATGGCCTTGGTCGATGCGATGTCTATTTCAGCAGCAATGCCTGCATCATGAGGGGGAATGATTTGAGCGCCATTCTCCCAGTACACTTTGAAGCCATTGTACTCCGGCGGGTTGTGGCTCGCCGTCACGACAACCGCCGCTGCCGCGTTGAAGTGCTCAATACCAAAGGCAACGATAGGTGTCGCTGCAACATTCGAAGTTAGGTAAACCTTAATACCTAAAGCGGTGAGTACAGAAGCTGTATCAATCGCGAATTGCTTTGAATCTAAACGACCGTCGTAGCCAACCACTACACCACGCATAGAGGCATTTTCGACATGTTCAATTAAATAGTGGCCAAGGCCTGTTGCTGTTTCTTGTATGACCAAGCGGTTCATTCTATTTGGGCCGCATCCGACTTTGCCGCGCAGTCCCGCCGTTCCGAATTCTAATCGTTGAATAAAGCGGTCTTCAAGTTCGTCGTGCATTCCCTCATCGATAAGGTATTGAAGCTCTTCACGAGTTCTTGGGTCTGGGTCTCTCGCTAACCAGTTCATTGCATCTTGCATAATCACTAAACCTTTTAATATCGGGGTGTCTTTCTGTTGATTTAATTTAAATGATACTGATTATCATTTCTATGAAAGCAATCGTAAAACTCGATTTAAAATAAATTCCAACAGTAAGGGAAAGGCATATGGGTAAAGCCACTTCAAATAATTGACTGTTTAATAAGTAAACTTACCTTGAACAATTGGATATCACTAACTAGCCTTTTACATAAATATAACAAAACTTAACAAGTTCGTCGTTTTTGAATCTTTAGTGGAAACTTACAACACTTATGATCCGTATTGGTTCTTAAGTTCAGATGAGGTCAGCAGCCCGTTTACAGGCTAGCTCCATGTGAGTTGTAGATTGAGATTCAGCTTTTCATGTTCAGCTGGAATAACAATGAATGTTGTCTGGCTCGGAATGACATGTAGTTCGTAATGAAACGTAGCTCGCAACGAATATAGCTCGTAACGAAACACAGCTCGCAACGACATTTAGGTCGCAAGTATCCAATTAGGAAGGATAAGGAGAGATCTTTTGAAAAGATTACTGGTTAGGCTAGCGTGGCTTTTGAAAAGTTTTGTTGTGGTTTTGGTGTCGCCTTTGGTGCATGCAAGCACTGAATACAACATGACTCAAGGTGTCACTGAGATCAGCGGTAAGGTATACGAGCTTCATATGCTGATCTTCTATATCTGCTGTGCGATTGCCTTTGTTGTTTTTGGAGTGATGTTCTATTCGATTCTGAGGCACAGAAAGTCGAAGGGGGCGGTTGCTGCTCATTTTCACGAAAGCACGAAAGTAGAAATTCTTTGGACCATCATCCCTATTATTATCCTTATCGCTATGGCGATACCCGCCACTAAAACCTTGATAGCGATGGAAGACACCTCCCAATCAGATCTGACCGTTAAAATCACAGGGTCACAATGGAAATGGCATTACAGCTATTTTGGTGAAGACGTTGAGTTTTTCAGCCTCCTAGCAACCAGTGATAAAGAGATTGAAGGCATTGAAGTGAAAGGCGCGCATTACCTGCTAGAAGTTGATAAGCCACTTGTACTGCCTATCAATCGTAAAGTCCGCTTTTTGATGACTTCCGATGATGTTATTCACTCATGGTGGGTACCAGCTTTTGCCGTTAAGAAAGATACCATTCCGGGTTTCATCAATGAGGCTTGGACAAAGATAGATGAGCCCGGTGTTTATCGAGGCCAGTGTGCTGAGTTATGTGGTCGTGCTCATGGCTTTATGCCGATAGTGGTGCATGCGATGGAAGAAGCTGAGTATGACGCATGGTTAGCCGAACAAAAAGAATTGGCGGTAGACGCACAGCAAGCTGCGCAAGATGCATTAGATGCGTCACTTTCCTTGGAAGATCTCAATACCATTGGCGAAGAGGTGTATAAAACTCGTTGTGCGGTGTGTCACCAAGTTAACGGCGAAGGTATTCCCGGAGCATTTCCTGCCATAAAAGGAAGCCCTATTGCGCTTGGCGATGTGGATGTTCATATCGACACTATTGTTTATGGTCGTGGCGGGACGGCGATGCAAGCATTCGATAATCAGTTAACCGAGAAAGAGATCGCAGCGGTCGTGACTTATCAACGAAACGCTTGGGGTAATGATACGGGCGATATTGTTCAGGCTTCAGATGTGAACGCTTATAAAGCCAAGCAAGAAGGCGGGGAACAAGCTTCTGACGAACAAGGTTCAACGGACGAAACGCAAGGTTCAACGGATGGAACGCAAGGCTTAATGGATGAAGCACAAAACGATGCTAAGGAGCAGTTATGAGTTCACCAATCAAAAAGCCGGTGAAATCGGCTCCAGCAGAAGACCAAGCACTGAGCCATTCTACGGAAGGTACACTAGGCAATAATGATTTGCCTGTTGATGATCACGACTCACATGCGGCACCCAAAGGTTGGGCGCGTTGGCTTTACTCAACCAATCATAAAGACATTGGTACATTATATCTTTGGTTCAGTTTTGCGATGTTCTTAACGGGTGGTGCCATGGCAATGGTGATCCGTGCAGAGCTCTTTCAACCAGGGTTACAACTCGTTGAGCCCGATTTCTTTAATCAGATGACGACTGTCCATGGCTTGATCATGGTGTTTGGCGCAGTAATGCCCGCTTTTACGGGCTTGGCTAACTGGATGATTCCGATGATGATCGGTGCACCAGATATGGCGCTGCCGAGAATGAACAACCTCAGTTTCTGGATTCTGCCTTTTGCGTTTCTAATCTTAATCGGATCTTTGTTTACAGAAGGGGGCGGCCCGAGCTTTGGTTGGACCTTCTACGCGCCACTCTCAACAACTTATGGCCCAGACAGCACCGCGCTATTCGTATTCTCAGTTCATATTATGGGGATCAGTTCGATCATGGGGGCGATTAACGTGATCGTAACCATAGTGAACATGCGCGCGCCGGGCATGACTTGGTTCAAGCTACCGATGTTCGTATGGACTTGGTTAATTACCGCTTTCTTGCTGATAGCCGTGATGCCCGTGCTCGCCGGGGCTGTGACCATGGTACTGACTGACAAATATTTTGGGACAAGCTTCTTTGATGCCGCTGGTGGTGGGGACCCAGTGATGTTCCAGCACATATTCTGGTTCTTTGGGCACCCCGAAGTGTACATCATGATCTTGCCGTCTTTTGGTATTGTCTCAGCCATCATTCCAGCATTCAGTGGTAAGCGTCTGTTTGGCTACCACTCTATGGTGTACGCGACTTGTAGTATCGCATTGTTGTCATTCTTGGTTTGGGCGCACCACATGTTCACCACGGGTATGCCAGTATTTGCCGAATTGTTCTTCATGTATTGCACTATGCTGATTGCGGTGCCGACCGGTGTGAAAGTCTTCAACTGGGTGGCGACCATGTGGCGGGGTGCTTTGACCTTTGAGACCCCAATGCTGTTTGCGATTGCCTTTATTGTTTTGTTTACGATTGGTGGGTTATCTGGATTGATGCTTGCTATCGTGCCTGCGGATTTCCAATACCACGATACCTATTTTGTTGTGGCTCATTTCCACTATGTTCTGGTGACAGGCGCCGTGTTCTCAATTATGGCCGCAGCTTATTACTGGCTGCCGAAATGGACTGGGCATATGTACGACCACAAGCTCAGTCTGTGGCATTTCTGGACGTCGGTAATCTCAGTTAATGTACTGTTCTTCCCTATGCACTTTTTAGGGCTAGCGGGCATGCCGCGTCGTATTCCAGATTACGCCATTCAATTTGCTGACGTTAACCAAGTCGTGTCGATTGGAGGTTTTGCCTTTGGGTTGTCTCAGTTGATTTTCTTATGGCTAGCTATTAAGTGCGTAAGAGGCGGAGAGCCTGCACCAAGCAAGCCTTGGGATAGGGCTGAAGGGCTAGAATGGACAGTACCAAGCCCAGCGCCTCACCACACCTTTACTCATCCACCTAAAGTTGATTAGAGGAATGAGCTATGAGTGATAAGCAAAGCGACCCCAATCAAGATAATAAACAACCCAAGCAGCTGTCTAATAAGCGATCGACTAAAAAGCTGACGGGCTACTTGGTGTTGAGCGTGGTTGCGATGTTTGGCTTCGGTTTCGCTTTGGTTCCTCTGTATGACGTAATGTGTGAAGCCTTGGGGATCAACGGCAAAACCAACACGGTCTCTGCCGTTCAACCTCAGGGAATGCAGCCTGATTACTCTCGTACTGTTCGAGTGGAATTCATGTCGCACATTAAGCCAGATATGCCGTGGCAGTTTTCGCCTGAAGTTCGAGTGTTAGAGGTTCATCCTGGTGAGGTGGTTCAAACTAACTACATTGCCAAAAACCTCTCTGGAGCCTCATTGGTTGGCCAAGCCGTACCATCGGTTTCTCCAGGTATTGGGGCAACTTATTTCAATAAGATGGAATGCTTTTGCTTTAATCAGCAGCCATTGGACGGGCACAAGAGCGCAGAAATGGGTTTGATATTTTACATTGAGCCAGATATTCCAGAATCGATACATACACTCACGCTCTCATATACGCTGTTTAACATCACGAGTCAGGTGAGTGGAAAGGCAAGTAAGCCTGAAGTGAGTACATCAACATTGAGCACACTACAATCTGGCTCACCAAAAGCGAGCACACTCGCAAGTAACTAGGGATTTACAGAACCAGTATCAACATAAGGAGTTGAACGATGAGTTCTAAAAAGGAAGTTTATTTCGTTCCACATCAAAGTCACTGGCCATTAGTGGGTGCTGTAGCACTGTTTTTGGTCGCGGTTGGTGCTGGCTTGACGGTGCAAAATATGGGCACCGACGCAGCCGGTGGTGTATTTGGCAAAGCGGTGTTGTTAGTCGGGTTTGCTGTGCTGCTTTACATGCTCGCAGGTTGGTTCAGCAATGTGATCACAGAATCATTAAGTGGCGTTTATTCTGAGCAGATATCTCGTTCTTTTAGACAAGGAATGAGTTGGTTTATTTTCTCCGAAATCATGTTCTTCGGCGCTTTCTTTGGCGCGCTTTTCTATGCTCGTATGATTTCTGTACCTTGGATTGGTGGTGCGGGTAATAATGAAATGACCCATGAAGTATTGTGGCCGATGTTCCAATCGATATGGCCATTAACGACTACCCCTGATGGCGTAACGACACAAGCCATGCCTTGGCAAGGTATCCCGCTTAAGAACACCATTATCCTGCTGCTTTCCTCTGTGACGCTGCACATGGCACATATCAGTCTTGAACAAAATAAGCGTATGGCTTTGATCGTCTGGTTGGAGATAACCATTGTTCTGGCTGGCTTCTTCCTGTTCTTTCAAGTTGAAGAGTATCTTCACGCTTATCAAGAGATGGGGCTGACACTTCAGTCTGGTATCTACGGCAATACCTTCTTCTTGTTGACTGGGTTCCATGGTTTGCATGTCTGTTTAGGAACTATCTTTTTGATCGTGTTGCTGGCAAGAGTTGCGAAAGACCACTTCACTCCGAAAGACCACTTTGCGTTCCAAGCGGGCAGTTGGTATTGGCACTTTGTTGATGTGGTTTGGTTAGGTCTGTTCGTGTTTGTCTATGTACTTTGATGATGTACGGGCTGCTTTAAGTCGTGTTTTGAAGAATAAATAAGTTTGAAAACTTGAATGCCTTAGTAAGGTCTTGGATTTGGAGTGATGGTGCCTGAGGCTAGGGCAAGTAACAATAATAGCACTACGATGGCAGACAGCATCACACGGCGACCTAAGAAGTGACTCAGTCTTTTGCCATTGTGTTTACCTGAGGCGATTTGAATTAGGCCTTTCATCAAATTGAAAGCGATGAAGAACAGCAAAGCGACTAACACAATTTTAAACAACAACACAAAGGTAGATGACGCCATAGTGATAACTCCAAACCGATTGATTGATTATGAACACAAGTCCCGCAGTAAAGGTTTTTGGATAGCGGTTGTTTTAACTGTGGTTTCAGTCGGCATTTTAATCAAGTTGGGTTTGTGGCAGTTAGATCGAGGTAACGAGAAATTGCGCTATGAAATGCAGCTATCAGAAAGAGCGCAGCAATCGTCTAGGTCATTGGATACGGTTATCTCTGAATGGAAGGGCTCGCGTACACAAATGCAAGGTGCATCTGAACTGCCGTCTTTAAATGGTTTGAGAGTTGACGTGGAGCTGGAAACACCCAGTGGATTAGTGGTTTTGTTAGACAACCAGATTAACCAAGGAACAGTGGGGTATGTGATTTACATGTTGGGTGAGGTTCGCTTTAAAGATGAAAACAATTCCTTAGTGGCTGAAAAGCAGTTATTGATCGATCTGGGGTTCGTTGCGGCAAGTAATGACAGAAGAGAGCTTCCACAACTAGGAAACATAACACTACCAACCAATATGTCAGGGCGTTTGTACACTCGTTCGTTGAACCCTCTAAGTCATGAGCTGGGTTTAGAAAACACAATGCCTAAAAGAATTCAGAACATCAACATAACAGCGCTATCACAGTACACCGGGCAAGAAGTGCTGCCCTTTGTCTTCCAACCTCAGAGTTTAGATGCATGGCCCTATGAAATGTTATGGCGTCCAACGGCGATGAAATCTGAGAAGCACTTTGGTTACTCATTTCAATGGTTTGTTATGGCTGCGGTACTTTTGTTTTTGACGATGTTGATTGGCTATCGGTACCTAAAGGCAACACCTATCACGAGGAACAAGGATGGATAAATCTCAAGCACAAGTGAACAGGGAAATTACCGAGGCAAACATGGCTGAGCTCAGAAGCCGTCGTACTAAAGGGCGCTTGGTATTAATTGGACTTGTTTTAATTTTCGCTTTGCCAGCCATTATCGCCAAAACTGTGCTAGACCAGAATTGGTATACCTCAGGTGTCACTAACTCAGGCGAATTGGTAGAACCAAGAACCACGCTTGCGGATTTCGGAGTAACGGTACCCATGGCTGGAGAAGGGTGGTTAGTGGGTTATATCGCACCGATGGAGTGCGAAAGCTTGTGTGAACAACAGCTTCATTATTTGAATCAAAGCTACTTAGCGTTAGGGAAAAACAAAGAGCGCGTGACTGCCGTTGTTTTTGTCTCAGAAGGTAATTCGTTATCGGGTTCGCTCGATAAGCCGGATTTATCTTTGTTAGCTGGTGGTGATCAGTTAAGCACTGAGTTTTCGCCTGCTTCGATTGTCATTATTGACCCACTGGGGCAGTTGGTCATGGAATACAAAAGTGTTTCTGACCCGTCTCAGTTAGTTAGTCAATCTAAAGGCATGATTCATGATCTAAGAAAGCTGCTTAAGCTGTCACGAGTTGGGTAGTTAATTAGCTTAAGTTGATAAGCTGGAATTGATGAGCTTGAGTTGGTGGGCTGTAGCAAATTGCGTTAATGCTGAGTGTTGTTAGCGAAAAGGGAATAAATATAGGGAGATAAACGATGCAGAATAGAGCCCCTGATTTACTCATACACATGATGAGATTAACGATCTTATTAACCCTTATCGTGATCGTGCTCGGCGCTTATACCCGTTTGTCGGATGCTGGCCTTGGCTGTCCTGATTGGCCAGGGTGTTACGGCAAGATAACCGTTCCTTCTGATGCCCAAGCAGTGAATCAAGCCAATCTACAATTTCCAGAACGTGTTCTCGAAGCAGACAAAGCGTGGATAGAGATGATTCATCGCTACTTTGCCGGAACATTAGGGCTGCTTATCTTTGTAGTCGTCGCTTGGTGTATTAAGAAGAACATTACTTCAGCTGGGCTACCATTACTTATCTCGGCAACCGTAATATTTCAGGCTTTGCTTGGAATGTGGACGGTGACTCTCAAGTTGATGCCCGTTGTGGTTATGGCACATTTGATGGGGGGCTTCACGCTACTGTCGCTATTGTGTCTGCTCTACTGTCGTTTGTCTCAATTTCAAAGCCGTTTTGGTGAGGCTACGTATACTTCGTCACTTAAGGCTTGGGCGCTGTTCGGGCTACTCATTGTGGTCGGGCAGATACTGCTTGGTGGTTGGACATCGTCGAACTATGCCGCGTTGGTGTGTACACAGTTACCCATATGTGAAGGTAACTGGATGAGCTATCTCGACTTCAAAAATGCGTTTGATTTTGCTCAACACGGCCATGATAACTATGAGTTTGGTGTGTTGGAATATCCCGCAAGGCTCACCATCCATGTCATGCACAGGTTCGGGGCTATTTTGGCGACGTTAACGGTGCTGATGATCGTGTACCAGCTATGGAAATTTGGCCAAGTGCCTCACCAAAAGCTGAGCGTGATTGTCGCATTAGTATTGTTTACTCAAATCAGCCTTGGGATCAGTAACGTATGGTTTCATTTACCCATTTCAGTTGCGGTTTTGCATAACCTAGTCGCAGCGATGTTGCTAATCAGCATGGTGGTGACCAATTTTGTGGTCTGGCAACGCAAACCGAGTGAGAGCTTGGTGAAGAACAGTGTATTACAAGGAGGTAATCATGGTCAGTAGAACGTCAACACAACATGGAGTGGTGGTTCAAGGCGTAGCCTCAAGTCCTAAGATAGCAGCTAGCAATGACATCGCTTTAAATAACGAAACGGCTGCAAAAAACAAAGCTGTTTGGAAGGTCTATTTAACACTGACCAAGCCGAAAGTGGTGGCTTTGATGCTGCTAACTGCATTGGTTGGAATGTGTTTGGCTGTGCCGAATGGATTGCCTTTGCAACAAACTCTGTTCGGGATGATTGGGATAGGGTTAATGGCTGGTTCGGCAGCTGCGTTTAACCATTTGATCGACAAAAAGATCGATGGACAAATGACTCGAACAAATCGACGACCTTTACCATCCGGTGAACTGAGTAGTGCGCGCGTGTTCAGCTTTGCCGCGGGTATTGGCTTACTTGGTTTCGTCACGCTTGTGGTGTGGGTCAATCAACTCACCGCTTGGTTAACCTTTGCAAGCTTATTGGGCTACGCGGTGATCTATACCATGTACTTGAAGCGAGCGACGCCACAGAACATCGTAATTGCAGGGATCGCAGGCGCTATGCCTCCGCTTTTGGGCTGGACGGCAGTCACCAACGAGCTGCATTCAAACGCTTGGTTGTTGGTGATGATCATCTTTATCTGGACCCCTCCGCACTTTTGGGCATTGGCAATTCACCGTCGTGACGAGTATGCCAAAGTGAGCATCCCCATGCTGCCTGTGACCCACGGAATCGAATACACCAAGACTTCTATTTTGCTCTATACCTTGTTGCTTAGCATCGTGTGTATATTGCCTGTATTGGTCGGCATGAGCAGCTGGATATATCTGAGCGCTTCATTGATACTCAACGGTGGGTTTGTTTATCACGCTTGGGTACTTAAGTATCGTGATGAGCCTAACATGGCGATGAAGACCTTCAAGTTCTCCATTTATCATCTTATGATTTTGTTTGTTGCTCTGTTGGCGGATCATTATTTGCTCTGATAGCTCTGATAGCTCTGATAGCTCTGATAGCTCTGATAGCTCTGATAGCTCTGATAGCTGTATA
>NZ_JBGOOO010000001.1:0-70658 GCF_041439695.1 Vibrio sp. FF266 | reverse complement strand
GCTGTATATAGTTCTATATAGCTCAAAACAAGGTTATTCCCATATCAAAACCAAACCTTTGGTTTCCACTAACCAAACCCTGACATGTCATGTATGAAAAGCCGGACAATTGATTGGCATGAATTATATAAAGGAACCGGTAATGGAATTCACTGAGCAAGATAGAGATGCTTTGTACCAAACGTGGATGTCACAAAAATCTCGAATGCGAATTACGCAGATGGAGTTTTCAAAAAAGCTAGGGATGAACCAGTTGGATTTTTCACGAGTGCTAAGAGGGGAGAAAGCATTAACCATGTCTTTCGTTAGTCACTTCTGTCGTTTGCTTCATTTGGAGCCAAGGAATGTGCTCCCTTCACTTAAAGAAGACAATGAATCCGGGCCCAAAGTGGTTTATCTGAAAAGTAGAATGAGTGTTGATGGTGAGATCCAAAATGCTTATATCGAAGGCAATCAGGTGATCGTAGAGTATGCGTATACCGTTCAGAACCATTGATTTTAGATCGAGCTCTGAGTTTTACCTCTTTTTCTACAACTTTTCCACTTAGGGTATGACATACTTAGTTAATTCCTTGATTTACTTAAGTGCGTTATGAAACCTTTAAAAGTCCTTTTGCTTGTTGCAACCAGCATGTTTTTGTTTGGTTGTGCAGGCGGCCCAATTAAAACCGCGACTAAATTCACCAGTTATGAAGATTTTCAGCCTGGCCCTGATGGAGGCGTTGATTTAGTTTGGGCAAGGATAGGGCTGCGTGACGAACAACGTTTGAAATCCAAATTAGACGCTTATGACTCTGTGGTGATCGACCAAATCTTTGTGTTAGCAGAAGAAGGCACATTAGATCAGGAAGACATTCAGGAGCTCACAGATCATATGGTGAGTCGTTTGGAAGCGAAAATATCGCCTCATAAAACGATTGTCGATGAACCAACAGGGAACACGCTACGTTTGAGTATTGCCTTAAGTAATGTTGAAACGCCCAACCCGATCTTAGCCGTGACAAGCAGTGTGCTGCCGTTTGGTCTTGCGATGTCGACTATATCTAAGGTGACGACAGGTGAGCACACCAACGTTGGGAGCGCCAGTGTTGAGCTATTGGTCAGTGATGCACAAGACGGCACTCCGTTGTTTGCGGCCATCGACCGCGAAGCGGGTAATAAAGACTTTTCTACTATGATTGATTCGTTAGATGATGCCAAAGATGCGATCAACTATTGGGTTGAACGTTTAGGTGATACTCTACAGAACATCGACGACGTCTAGAAAGAGCTTGTAATGCTAGAGAAAGAGAACCTAATTAAGCTAGCCAGAATGCAAATGCCTTTTGGAAAATACGCTGGCCGCACCTTGATTGACCTACCTGAAGAATACTTGCTGTGGTTCGATAAAAAGGGCTTCCCACAAGGAGAGTTGGGCGACTTAATGCAGTTATGTTTAGCTCTCAAGATTGAGGGCTTAGATTCTGTGGTGCAACCGCTTAAATATGACTATTAGCCCTGTAGAATCTCAACAGTTCGAAACCAAAATCCCATACACATAAGTGACGAGTAGTGGTGATTTTCTGAGGAACATTCAAAAGGCAAAAACTGAATCTTGCCTTTTGAATGTTTATGAACCCAGAGTCGCCGTAACTGTAATATTCCCCCCCAACACTTCCCTCAAAGCTTCCAAATTTATGATTACTTTTAGACATTCGCATATTCATTGATGACGAGTCAGAATCGACTAGCTTTACCTTTCCCTCAGTGACCTGTACACACAGAAAGTTTATTGCTTAGTGAATAAATCATGGCCTAAAGAAGAGTGGTTTTTAACTCTGATTGAGCACGAATGAACAAGGATGTTGGTGTTAAGTTGTTGAATAGTAAGTGGGTTACTGGGTGGCTAAGAATGATAACGTGCCTTACAAAGGCGGCAATGTGTGCTTGCACGTTTTCACGCTGAATGTTGAGACCCGCTTTTATATTAAATTCATAGTATTCAGTTGGTTATAAGCAACCTTTTTGATATATTGGCTGGATGAATTAGTGCTTGCACGATATTAAAATGTTATGTGTAAAAGAGGATTATTATGTATTACCTTCCCAAGATGTTGGCTGAGAAGTTTGCTTACTTTAACAAGTTCTCGATATTGAGTATTTGGGCAATATCTTTCGTTTCGATGGTTTTATTTGCATTTATTGCATCGGCGATCGCATCATTAAATGAGCTATTAGTTGCTCCGGCGTTTAGCATTCACTTGTTGTTTGTTTTGGGAATGGTTTCGGCTAAGTTTTTTTCAAGAAAGAAAGTCATCTTAACCGGCTCAGTTGCAGTAAGAATTGCTGCATCGGTTGCGGGTGAATCGGTCGCTAAAGTTGGAATTACTCTTTCAGAAATAGTTTTCTTGATATGCTTTTACTTTTTCCTGTTCGGGTGTGTATTTTTTGCATTGTCGCCTTTGCTATTTTGGGCATACACATAACGAATAAGGATTAAGGTGTTGCGTAGCCAACACTAAATCCCAAGTGTTGAACAAGCCCGAAGCCACTTTGTTAAGTAAATTGTACGATTGAACTTGAAGGGCACATCGGTTTGAGGCTTTTCTCAAAGCGAGCGAGGCCAAGATAAGATTACGATAGCAATCTTATCAATCAGTTAGCCATTTTTCGTTTCTTTCTTCGTCACCGAGTTTATTGAGTGTTCTTGCCCAATAATGTGCACCACCACACGCTTCAACGCCTATACGCATGAGAGGCATATTTGCTATTGTAGTCAGCAGTTTAGAGCGAGTTACTGACTTATGAAGTATGACCTTACCATTTTGGTCTACGGCATGAAGACCCAAGTGGTTTTTAGCTAGGTCGATACCGCAGAAATAAGAATAATCAGACATGGTGCCTCCGGTGCAATTAAGTACCACATCAGTGTGGCAGCTCCTCGGGAGGGGGAATCCATGTCATTCGTTAGTTTGCTTCAAAGAATAGGGAAGTATCATGGAAGAAAAACGAGTAAGCATGAGACCAGCAAAACCGAATGAATTGGAATTAATTCATGCTTTAGTAACTTCAAACGACGCATGGACTAAGTTTAATGGTCCGTATTTTCCTTATTGTCACCCTTCGTTAAAGCAGTTTGAAAAGTCTTCGTTTCAACGGTTGTTAAGCGGTTTAGATTTACAGTTAATCACTGTCGATGATAACCCGATAGGAACAGTCAGCAGTTACTGGGAATGTGAAGAAACTCATTGGCTTGAAGCTGGTGTGGTAATCTACGATTCAAATTATTGGGGTCAAGGTATCGCCGCTTTGGCTCTTCCTCAATGGATCTCTTACTTGTTCAAAAATAACAGAATCGAAAGGGTCGGTTTGACAACATGGTCAGGTAATCCTCGCATGATGTCTCTGGCGTTGAAGTTGGGCTTTCAGCAAGAAGCGAGGCTAAGAAAAGTACGTTATTATGAAGGCGAGTATTACGATTCAGTGAAATATGGGGTGTTGCGTTCGGAGTGGCAAGAACGCAACTAACAAATAAGGATTAATGTGTTGCGTAGCCAACACTAAATCCCATGTGTTGAACAAGCCCGAAGCCACTTTATTAAGTAAATTGTACGATTGCATTTGAAGGGCTCATCGCTTTGAGGTACTTCTCAAGACGGGCGAATCCAAGGTAAGGTTGCGATAGCAGTCTTATCAACCAGTTAGCTTTCTTTCGTCGTCAGATCTCCTCTGATTTCATCAATGCCATTCTCCTTATTATCAATGCCTTTCGGCTAGGTGGATAGGCTCATTCCGAAACTCGCCATGTATTGGTCTTACTTTTATAGCTAAAAGTGACTGTGTCTTCGGTGAGATACTAGCGTCATGCCCCCGTTGATTGAGTGTTCTTGCCCAATAATGTGCACCACTACACGCTTCAACGCCTATACGCATGAGTGGAATATTTGCTATTGTAGTCAGTAGTTTAGAGCGAGTTAGTGACTTATGAAGTAAGATTTTACTATTTTGCTCTACGGCATGAGGGTAAAATGGCTTTTAACTAAGTCGATACTGCGCAATTAAGACTAATCAGACATGGTACCTCAGGTTCAATTAAGTACCACATAAGTGTGGCAGATTTTCGGTAGGGGGAATCCATGTCATTCGTTATGAGTGAACAGGAGTTTCAGTGGCTGTATATTTAGATTCAATAAAAGTTTCACCTAGAAGAGATATGTTAAAAGTCATAGATGAATACTCAATGTCATCAGATAGTGTCAGTCTAACTGATGATATTCGCTTCAAACTAGTAGAAATATTGCCATTGGGTTCGGTGTCTGAAGATAGTTTCGCTGAAAACGATATCGCTCTAGTTGTTCGTGTGCCATTTCATCGAAGAGGGACGTTATTGTTTGGCTTCGGAGTAATCTTAGGTTGGCGTCCTCTAGTGACAATAGAGTTTGATGTTATTTCTTTGGCTAGCGGTGAGACAATTGAAACATTGCGTTCAACAAACAAGCTTAGTTGGAGTGGGTATATTAGAGGTCTCCTACGTTTGAACTCAATCATTCATATTAAGCCAGAATTTGGGTTTGCAGACCTTGAGCCACTTATAGAACAGTCTGTATGGAGCCTTTTGAAGGAGATTCAAACTAAGTACTCATAACAAATAAGGATTAAGGTATTGCGTAGCCAACACTAAATCCCAAGTGTTGAACAAGCCCGAAGCGACTTTATTAAGTAAATTGTACGGTTGGGTTTGAAGGGCGCACCGCTTTGAGGCTTTTCTCAGGCGAGTGAGGCCAAGATAAGGTTGCGATAACAATCTTATCAACCAGTTAGCTATTTTTCGTTTCTTTCGTCGTCACATCTCCTCTGATTTCGCTAATGCCATTATTCTTATTATCGATGCCTTTCAGCTAGGTGGATAGGCTCATTCTGAAACTCGCCATGTATTGGTCTTACTTTTATAGCTAAAAGTGACTGTGTCTTCGGTGAGATACTAGCGTCATGCCCCCGTTGATTGAGTGTTCTTACCCAATAATGTGCACCACCACACGCTTCAACGCCTATACGCATAAGTGGCATATTTGCTATTGTAGTCAGTAGTTTAGAGCGAGTTAGTGACTTATGAAGTAAGACCTTACTATTTTGGTCTACGGCATGATGACTAAAGTGGTTTTTAGCTAGGTCGATACCGCAGAAATAAGAATAATCAGACATGGTGCCTCCGGTGTAATTAAGTACCACGTAAGTGTGGCAGATCCTCGGGAGGGGAAATCCATGTCATTCGTTATGTCTCCGTAAGAAGAAAGGTATAGAATGAAGTTTATATTTGTTATTATTTCTTGCATATTTACTAACATTGCTAGTGCGAATACGTTGTACAAAACTGTAGAAATAGAAGCACTTAAAGAGTTTTTGGATGTGTGTGTAATAGAAGAAAATGGTTGGTGTCTAGATAAACCAATCTACTTTGAGTCGAATAATGCTTTAGCAATAAGATTAAATATAAATCATTCGTTAATCGGGCAAGGAGAACACGATCCAGAGTTAGTGCTTGAATTAGCGATGCTTAGTAATCTTTTGATGTTTAACTCAGTAGCAGCGCAACTATACAATATAGATGAAAGTTATGTTGACCTAAAGCTCAAGGAGACTAATCAAGACAATGTGGTAGTGTTAGGTACAATTGTCTCTGATGAAAAACGTTATGTGGGCTACTATCACATAAGTAATTCAACGACTTATATGATGCACGAAATCACATCTGATTACGCAGACAGCGTAGAGTTCTATTTGGACAAAATAAATAGATAGGCGCTCTCTAAAAAGACGTAACGAATAAGGATTAAGGTGTTGCGCAGTCAACACTAAATCCCGAGTGTTGAACAAGCCCGAAGCCACTTTGTTAAGTAAATTGTACGATTGCATTTGAAGGGCACATCGCTTTGAGGCTTTTCTCAAGGCGAGCGAGGCTAAGATAAGGTTACGATAGCAATCTTATCAACCAGTTAGCTGTTTTTCGTTTCTTTCGTCGCCACATCTCCTCTGATTTCGTCAATGCCATTCTCCTTATTATCAATGCCTTTCGGCTACGTGGGTCGGCTCACTCCAACGCACCGCGATAGAGGTATCGCGACAAATAGCTCAGTGCAGAAGTGAGTGCAAGTTTCGTTGTCGGCTTTGAGTATGCAGGCGTTATAGCTCAGGTCAGATTCACCTTTCGAAAAGTCATAACTACGTTAATCACGTATAGTTTTGCCATGTGTACGTCACTTGCGTATACTCTGAGTATGAAAAGTGTATTTGTCGAATCGACCATATTTGAAAAGTACCGTAATGAATATCTCAGCGATGATGAGTTTAGGCTTTTTCAAGCTGAGTTAATGTCTAACCCAAAACAGGGGGACGTGATTCAAGGTACAGGTGGTTTGCGAAAGATTCGAGTTGCAAGTAAAGGTAAGGGCAAGCGTGGCGGCTCTCGTGTTATCTATTACTTCCTCGATGAAAAGCGTCGTTTCTACTTGCTGACAATTTATGGCAAGAATGAAATGTCCGATTTAACTGCAGATCAAAAGAAACAATTAAAGGCTTTTATGGAGGCGTGGCGTAATGAGCAATCGTGACCTATTTGCAGAGTTAAGTACTGCTCTTGTTGAGGCTAAAGAGCATTCAGAGGGTAAACTCACTCTTAAAACTCATCAAGTTAACGATATCAGTGAGTTAGATATTTCACCTAATGAAATCGTGAGTATCCGTGAACAGTTTAATATGTCGCGTGGTGTGTTTGCGCGTTTACTGCATACATCATCCCGAACATTAGAAAACTGGGAACAAGGGCGTAGCGCACCAAATGGACAAGCTGTGACCCTTCTAAAATTGGTTCAGCGTCATCCGGAAACTCTTTCGCACATCGCTGAGCTATAACAAATAAGGGCTAGGGTGTTGCGCAGCCAACACTAAATCCCGAGTGTTGAACAAGCCCGAAGCCACTTTATTAAATAAATTGTGTAATTGAGTTTGAAGGGCACATCGCTTTGAGGCTTTTCACAAGACGATCGAGGCCAAGGTAAGGTCGCGATAGCAATCTTATCAACCAGTTAGCTGTTCTTCGTTTCTTTCGTCGTCACATCTTCTGTTGTTTCGCCTGTACAATTCTCCATATACCGTTCCTGCGCAGAAATTGCCAAATTTGATCGGTTCTATTCTTCGATGAGTAACATCCAAACCAAGGTTGTGGTGCTAGTTCCCATTTTTTCTCTATGTGACGAAAAGTCTTTAGCTCTCTATTTTTTGTGTATGCGTTTTGTAAAGGCTGTAGTGTGGTAAAGAGCTTTTATCTATCGTTGCGTAAGACATTATCTAGCCAGGATAGTTTGAAGAGCTGTGTTCTTACTGTGTCTGATAACTGCACAATCGATAACGTGTAAATAATGTTATACAGGGTGTTTTAAATATAAAACACAAAATAAATTGCGTTTTTTTTTAATTAGTGATTGAAACTGTGGTTTTTACTAGTTAAGTTACAGGGAACAAGAAGATAAATGCTGATGGAAAGTGACGTGAGATAACGTGCATTCAGCCTCAAGGATAGAAAATAGGAAGAAGTAAGCAATGTTCCAGACTGATGATGTAAGAATTAACAAAGTAAAAGAGTTATTACCACCTGTTGCTGTTTTAGAAAAGTTTCCAGCGACAGAAATTGCTTCTTCTACAACCTTTGAAAGCCGCAAAGCGATCCACAATATTTTAGAAGATAGCGATGATCGCTTGCTTGTTATTGTTGGCCCATGTTCTATTCATGATACAGAAGCTGCTCTAGAGTACGGTAAACGTTTGAAAGTGCTACGCGACGAACTAGGCGATAACCTTGAAATCGTAATGCGTGTTTACTTTGAAAAACCACGTACCACTGTTGGCTGGAAAGGCCTAATCAATGACCCGTACATGAACGACACATTTAAACTAAATGACGGTCTTCGTCTAGGACGTAAGTTACTACTTGACCTAACTGATATGGGAATGCCTACGGCGAGCGAATTCTTAGATATGATCACGCCGCAATACGTTGCCGATCTAATCAGCTGGGGCGCAATTGGCGCACGTACGACAGAATCTCAAGTTCACCGTGAACTGGCTTCAGGCCTATCTTGCCCAGTTGGCTTCAAGAATGGTACGGATGGCAACATCAAGATCGCAACAGATGCAATTCGCTCTGCAAGCGCTTCTCACCACTTCTTGTCGGTAACTAAATACGGCCACTCAGCGATCGTTGAAACCGCAGGTAACCCTGATTGTCATATCATCCTACGTGGTGGTAAAGAGCCAAACTACAGTGCAGAGCACGTTGGTAAGATTAAAGAAGAGCTAGAAGCTTCAGGTCTTCCACAGAAAGTGATGATTGATTTCAGCCACGCGAACAGCTCAAAGCAGTTCAAGCGCCAAATGAACGTTTCTGATGACGTAAGTGCACAGATCTCTGGTGGTGATAAAGCCATTTTTGGTGTGATGATTGAATCTCACCTAGTTGAAGGTCGCCAAGACTTAGTTGACGGTAAAGCGGCGACGTACGGTCAATCTGTTACTGACGCATGTATTGGTTGGGAAGATACTGAAACAGTACTTCGTCAACTTGCCGGTGCTGTTGAAGCCCGTCGTAACAAGTAATCTAATTATTCAGCCAGTCGCCAAGCGGCTAAAAATTCAAAGCCCTTATTAGCAATCGCTAATAAGGGCTTTTTTGTGGTTCTTAGTTGTAAACGGAAAGTGCCTTGGACTCTTAAATGAGAAAAGACAGTAGCTCGTCGACTTTAAGTGATAGCAAAGCTCTATCTTGTCTGGTTTCTACATTAAGGCGTATTAATGGCTCGGTATTAGACTTTCTTAAGTTGAAGCGCCATGTGCCCATATTCATGCTGAGCCCGTCTGTGTGATCGATCTCAACGGCATCAACTTGATAGTGCGACAACACATAAGCCATGACTTGTTCTGGGTCTGAAACTCTGCGATTGATCTCTCCCGAAGAAGGGAATCTATCCATACTCGAACTGGTCAACTGATGAAGAGATTGTTGAGTCTCACCGATTAGTTCAATCACTAAGAGGCAAGGAATCATTCCTGAATCGCAATACCCAAAATCACGGAAATAGTGGTGCGCACTCATTTCACCACCGTACACTGCGTTTAATTCTCGCATCTTCTCTTTGATGAGCGCATGCCCAGCTTTGACTGCAACAGCCTCCCCACCAAGCTTATTGGCGACTTCAATTGTGTTCCATGTCATACGCATATCGTGCAACACTGTTGCGTTAGGCTCTTTTAACAAAAATGCTTCAGCGAGCAACCCGACAATATAGTAACCCTCAATATAATTGCCTTTTTCATCAAAGAAAAAGCAGCGGTCAAAATCACCATCCCACGCAATTCCTAGATCGGCCGAATGTTCTAGCACAGCATTTCGAGTCGCTATTTGGTTTTCTATAATCAATGGATTGGGAATACCATTTGGAAAATTTCCGTCAGGAGTATGGTGAACCTTGATGACGGTGATAGAGGCACTGAGTTCGTTAAGTTTCTTCTCCAAAGCATCAATGACATGTCCTGCGACACCGTTCCCTGCGTTCACCACAATTTTCATAGGTGAAAGCTCAGAAGGAGATATATAAGAGAGTAGGTGGTCTACATAAGGGGCGAGAATACTGGTCGATCTACTAGAGTTACTTGGTTGTGCATGAACGAACGGTAAATTGCAGTTCAGTTCTTGATTGAGTATTTTAATGCGTCGTTTGATTTCATCTAACCCACTGTTTTTACTTATCGGGCTAGCGTCCAAGCCGACCAATTTCATTCCGTTGTAATTAATTGGGTTATGGCTTGCCGTAATTTGGATTCCGCCAATGGCGCCAAGGTGGCGAGTTGCAAAGTAGACTTCTTCAGTCCCTGTCATTCCAAGGTCAACGACGGTTGTTCCAGACTCGATTAAGCCTTTGGTCATGGCTTCTTGTAATGAAAGGGACGTTTCTCGGTTATCACGACCAATCACCACTTGAGCCAAGCCATCGAATGAGGCTTCAGGTGTCGTGGATAGGGCGTATTCTCCAAATGCTTTGCCGAGCAGGTAGGCAAAGTACCCATTGATTTGGTCACCAATGATGCCGCGAATATCGTTGTTCTTAAAGCAGTTAAGGTCTAATGTTGGTTTCACTTGATTGTCGCCGCTTTATTTCGATTTGTTGTTCTGAGACGAAGAAGCTTGTTGGTTTCGAACGTCTCGCCCATAGCTGTCTTGATATCGAATGATATCGTTTTCACTTAAATGACTACCGGTTTGTACTTCGATCATTTCGAGAGGTGAGTCTCCAGGGTTCTCAAGGCTGTGGATATGGCCTAGTGGAATGTAAGTGGATTGATCTTCTTCGACGAGATACGTTTTCTCATCGTTGGTTACTTTCGCAGTACCTGCCACTACAACCCAATGCTCCGCTCTATGGTGATGCATTTGCAACGAAAGCCTATGGCCAGCGTTGACTGTAATGCGCTTCACTTTGTCTCGTTTGCCTAGATCGATCACGTCGTATTTACCCCAAGGCCTAAAGACCTCGCGATGATGGACATGCTCCGTTCGACCAGCCTGATTCAGTTGGCTAACAATCGACTTAACACTTTGAACTTTGTCTTTGTTCGCAACCAATATTGCATCTTTGGTTTCGACAATAATGAGGTTTTCGACGCCTACCGTCGCGACAAGCTTATTCTCCGCATGGATGTAGTTGTGTTGAGAGTCGACGGTTAACACATCGCCCTCAATGACGTTGTTGTGCTCATCCTTATCACTGACATCCCAGATAGCAGACCACGAACCAATATCATTCCAACCAACGTCCATCGGGATCACTGCGGCGTGTGAGGTCTTTTCCATCACGGCATAATCGATAGAGTCACTTGGGCTATTTTTGAATGCTTCTGCGTCGATACGGACAAAGTCGAGGTCGGTATTTTGCTTTGAAAGAGCTAACTGACAAGCCGCTAATATTTCTGGGTGGTGTTGAGAGAGTTCTTCAAGGTAGCGGGATGCCTTAAACATGAACATGCCGCTGTTCCACAAGTATTGCTCTGAACGTATGTATTCTTCTGCAGTTGCTTTATCAGGCTTTTCAACGAAGCAATCAATGGCATAGGCGTGATGGGTTGACTGCTCTGTAATGCGTGAGTCAGCTTGAACAAGAGGGGAAATCGGTTCTCCCTGCTTGATATAGCCATAACCCGTTTCTGGCGCGTTGGGTGTTATGCCGAATGTCACCAGTTTGCCTTGCTTCGCGTAATCAACACCACGACTGATCACTTGTTGGAATTCAGAGGTGTTAGCGATGTGATGATCAGCAGCCAGTATTAATAAGATCGGGTCTGATGCATCCTGCTCATTATTGGTTGATTTGCCTAAGGCTTGTAATGCCGCTAATGCGATGGCTGGAGCCGTGTTTCGACCGACAGGCTCTAGCAGAATACCACTATGTTGGATGTTAGCCGATCGAGCTTGTTCAGCGGCAATAAAGCGGTGTTCTTCATTACAGATAATGAATGGAGCTGCGCACTTGCTATCCGTTAGATAGTCCTCAAGACCTTGCAGGCGTTGAAGTGTTTGCTGAAGCATCGACTGTTCGCCAGCAATATTGAGAAATTGCTTAGGGTAAAGTTCGCGAGACAGAGGCCAGAGGCGACTTCCGGAGCCGCCAGCTAGGATCACAGGTAAAATCATAGAGTGGTAATTAGGTGTATTTGAATACTGGCGCCATGTTACCACGCTTCACTCTGTTTATTTATCAATAACCGACTTACATATCAATAACCGACTTACTTATCGATAACCCATCGACTTAACGGCAAGCTATAAACGATAAGCAATATAGATGTGCATGTTAATGACCTTCTGGGTTGGAAATGACTATACCTTGCGCTTCGCCAAAATCTTGAGGATCGATCTTGAGTGTTTGTGTTGGAAAAGCGATATCGGCGTTGTGCTTATGAATAATCGCTAACACTTGTAATAGAACATCTTGTTTAACTTCGTGGTATCTCACCCAGTTAACCGTTTTGGTGAAGGTGTAGATAAAGAAATTAAGGGTTGATGGACCAAACTTATCAAAGTTAACGATCAGCGTCTGTTTTGCATCAATATCTGGGTGTGTTTCGAGCATGGATCTAACTTCATCAACAATTAGAGCTAGTTTGTCTGCATCTTGATAACGAAGCCCGAAGGTTTCATTGATTCGTCGATTCAACATTCTTGATGGGTTCTCCACCACAATGTTACTGAACACAGAATTTGGCACGTATAAAGGTCGCTTATCAAAAGTGCGAATGATGGTCATACGCCAGCCAATGCGTTCGACAGTACCTTCGATTTGACGATCCGGAGATCGTATCCAATCACCGACTTTAAAGGGACGGTCGAAGTAAATCATCATGCCGCCAAAGAAATTCGACAGTAGATCCTTTGCTGCCAAACCGACGATCAATCCACCCACACCACCGAAGGTCAGTAAGCCGGAAAGACTAAGCCCAAACGCCTGCATGATGGTCAGGCCGCCCATCACCATAAAGAACAAGCGAGCGACTTTCGCGATAGCTTGTACTGTGGTTTCGTCTCTGGTTTTTTGTTCTAAGACGTACGCTTCAGTGTTGGTGATCATTCGCAAGGTAAACCAAACGAAGGTACAGATAATTAATATGTGCTTAAGTGTTTTTAACCAATTAATTTCATTGCCAAACTGATCTTGAAGAATTAACCCCACAGAGACAGTTGCAGGCCAACACCAGAGTAACGTACTGACAGGTGTTTTTAGTGCCTCTAGCAGTAGGTCATCCCAGTGGAATGGGGTTTTCTGAACCAGAATTTCTAAGCGATTATGGATAATTCGCCAAGCGACCCAAGCGAGAAAGCTCGCAATAGTGATGAATAGGACGCTGTTTGCCCAATCACTATGGCTCTGGTTAATGTAGGTTTGTACTTGGGTTATGAATTCATTCATTGTGTGTACTGCCGCAGAAATAGTGGGCTAGAAATTAGCAGAAATCACTTTTGTTCTCTACCTTTATAAATCAAGCGATTAGCTGACAATTGTATCTCTATATGGATATATAGTCGTTTTTTGTATGAAGACAATTTTATTATTTGTTTTCGATGCTACGTAGCTTTGTAAGTGGAGTAATAAATGAGTGACAAACAATATGCAGTTATTGGCTTGGGACGTTTTGGTCTCTCTGTTTGTAAAGAGCTACAAAGTTCAGGCTCACAGGTACTCGCCGTTGATATTGATGAAGAGCGAGTGAAAGATGCGGCGGCTTTTGTTTCTCAAGCGATTGTTGCGAACTGTACAAGCGAAGAGACAGTTAAAGAGTTAAGGCTCGATGAATACGACATGGTGATGGTGTCGATTGGATCTGACGTTAATTCCAGTATTCTCACAACGTTGGTCGTTAAAGAATCAGGCGCAAAAGCAGTCTGGGTGAAGGCGAATGATAAGTTCCACGGCAAGATTCTCTCTAAGATTGGTGCTGACCACATCATTATGCCCGAGCGAGACATGGGTATTCGTGTCGCGCGTAAAATGTTGGATAGACGCGTTCTTGAGTTTATCGACCTTGGCAGTGGCTTAGCGATGACGGAAATCGTTATTGGTTCTAATTTGTTGGGTAAGAAACTTGGTGACCTTAAGCTGTGTAAAGAAAATGGTGTTGAGGTACTTGGCTTTAAGCGAGGCCCGAACTTAACGAAAGCACCAGAACTGGATGTGAGTTTAGAAATTGGGGATGTGGTGATCATCGCTGGGCCGAAAGAGACTTTATCTAGAAAGCTACGCAATTGGTAATTGGTAAGTAAGGTAACAGTATGAATTCGGTAAAACGAAAAGGTACTTTCTACACCCTTAAAAGTGATAAGAAGCCACGCAAAGGCTCTGAACCTAAGATTATCCTTACGAGCTTCTTAGGTGTTCTTATCCCCTCAGCAATCTTGCTGACGCTGCCTGTGTTCTCGGTGACAGGGCTAAGCTTTACGGATGCACTGTTTACTGCCACGTCAGCGATCAGTGTGACAGGTTTAGGTGTTGTCGATACTGGTCAGCACTTCACCTTGGCAGGAAAAATCTTACTGATGTTCTTGATGCAAGTTGGTGGGTTAGGGCAGATGACCCTGTCTGCGGTACTGCTCTATATGTTTGGTGTCCGATTAAGCCTTAAACAACAAGCATTGGCAAAAGAAGCACTTGGACAAGATCGTAAGATTAACCTTCGTAAGTTAGTGAAGAAGATCATCATCTTTGCATTGGTGGCGGAGTTTGTTGGGTTTGTGTTGCTCTGTTTCCGTTGGGTTCCAGAAATGGGATGGGCAACGGGAAGCTTTTATGCACTCTTTCACGCTATATCTGCATTCAATAACGCAGGTTTCGCGCTGTTCTCAGACAGTATGATGAGTTTTGTTGATGATCCTTTGGTGATCTTTACCTTAGCGGGCTTGTTCATCTTTGGTGGACTTGGTTTTACAGTCGTCGGCGACTTATCGAGTAACTGGCGTAAAGGTTTCCAACATCTGCACTTACATAGCAAGATTATGCTAACGGCGACACCGACGTTATTGTTGGTGGGCACGGTGATGTTTTGGTTGTTGGAGAGAAATAACTCAGCGACGATGGAGGGCTTGTCGACACAAGGGCAATGGCTAGCGGCATTTTTCCAGTCTGCGAGTGCTCGTACCGCTGGTTTCAATAGTGTCGATTTGTCTCAATATACGCAACCGGCATTATTGGTGATGATAGTACTGATGTTGATTGGTGCTGGTTCGACTTCCACTGGTGGTGGTATTAAGGTCTCGACTTTCGCGGTTGCGTTTGTTGCAACTTGGACATTCTTGCGTCAGAAAAAGCATGTCGTGATGTTTAAGCGCACCGTGACTTGGCAAGCGGTAACAAAGTCATTGGCCATTATTGTGGTCAGTGGAGCGCTATTAACCACCGCGATGTTTTTGTTAATGCTGACTGAAAAGGCTGCGTTTGATCGAGTTATGTTTGAGGTGATTTCTGCTTTTGCAACCGTCGGTTTAACAGCTGGACTCACTGCAAATCTCACTGAGCCGGGCAAATACATTATGATTGTGGTGATGGTAATCGGACGTATTGGTCCTTTGACTTTGGCGTACATGTTAGCTCGTCCAGAACCTTCTTTGTTGAAGTACCCAGAAGATACGGTGTTGACGGGCTAATAATGTTAACGGGTTAATAATGCTAACAGGTTAGGATTTATAGTTCTTGTTAGTGTGTTAGAAAAACAAAGCCAGCGATATGCTGGCTTTGTTGGCATAGGTGTAGCACTAGTTTCTTTGCACTTAGCCTTCGAACATTTCCATATATTCTTCGTAGCCTTCCTCAGCCAATTTATCTGCTGGGATAAAGCGCATAGCGGCTGAATTCATGCAGTAGCGTAAACCTGTTGGCTTTGGACCATCTTTAAATACATGCCCTAGGTGAGAGTCACCAAATTTACTACGAACCTCTGTTCTTGGGTAAAGCAGCTTGTAGTCAGTGGTCGTTACGACATAAGCCTCGCTGATTGGCTGTGTAAAGCTCGGCCAACCTGTACCTGACTTGTATTTGTCTTTTGAAGAGAACAAAGGCTCACCCGTTACGATATCAACGTAAATACCTTCTTGCTTGTTATCCCAGTATTTGTTGTCAAATGGGCGCTCTGTTGCGTCGTCTTGTGTGACATCGTATTGCAGTGAAGTTAGAGATGCTTTGATCTCTGCATCAGACGGCTTGGTGTATGTTTTAGCATTATCTGTCGCATTTTTGCCATCGATGATTTGGCGGATCGTTTTCGGATTTTCTTTTCTATCATCACCGAAGATTTTATCTAGGTACTGGTCACGGCCAGAAGCGTAGCGGTAGTAGTTATAACGAACCTTGCTCTTCTTGTAATAATCTTGATGGTATTCTTCTGCTGGCCAGAATTTTTCAAACTTAATCAGCTCTGTTTTTAGTGGCTCACCAAAGATCTGAGCTTTGTCTATTTCCATCATGAAATTCTGAGCAACGTCTTTTTGCTCTTGGTTATGATAGAAAATAGCAGGTCGATATTGAGGACCTCTATCTACGAATGAGCCTTTATCATCGGTAGGATCGATGTGTCTGAAGAATTGGTCAAGTACCTGCTCATAGCTAACCACATCGGGATTGTAAGTCACGTTGATCACTTCGATGTGTCCAGACTTACCCGAGGAAACTTGTTTGTAGGTTGGATTTTCTAATTCACCACCGGAATAACCAGAGATAACGTCGGTGACGCCGGTCAGTTTTTCTAGGTCGGATTCTGTACACCAAAAACAACCACCAGCCAGTGTCGCGATTTCACTTTTACCTGAATCCATCGCTTTATCCATTGTATTGGCAGTGCCAGTCTGGCTTACAAATAGCGAAGTCAGTGGTAGTGCAACCACGAGTGATACCAATATTTTAGATAATTTATTCATAGATACCTCATCTTGACGTTTTTCTCATTCGATTTTGAATGTACGAATAGAGACAGGGTTTAGATGGAAAAAATTACACTATTCATGAAAAAATATCTCAAACAGAAAATCTTGCTCATAAATGCTGCCAGTAGTAGGGTGTCCATTATTGATATAATAGATAATGATGGCGGTTTCCGTACATCTAAGGAACAACATGCAAGCAGAAGTTAAATGGGTCGAAGGCTTTAAATTCCTAGGTCAATCTCAATCAGGTCACTCTGTCGTTATGGATGGCAGTGGCGGTGCTACCGCGCCAAGCCCTATGGAAATGGTGCTAATGGCTGCTGGCGGTTGTAGCTCTGTTGATGTGGTTGATGGCTTGAAATCTGCAGGCCAAAGCATCACAGGCTGTAATGCAAAACTTGAAACCACACGTCGTGAAACGGCACCAAAAATCTTTACTGTGATTAACATTCATTTTGAAGTGTCGGGTGAAAATCTTGATCCTGAGTTGGTTGCTAAGGTCTGTGCGGATTCATTAGAAAAGTACTGTTCAGTATGCTTAATGCTGGGTGCTGGTGTAGAGATGACCCACAGCTGGGAAATAGTCTAGTCTCTGATTGTACAGCTTGGCGGTAGACTGATTTTTACGGCTTCTACTTATAGCTGACGGCATATGGGGAGAGCCTGATAAAGGAAAGGGCGGAGCACTTGAAAGTGCTCCGCCCTTATTATTTTAATTAAGGTAGAGTGCTATTATTCAGCAGTTTCTACGATAACTTCTTCCATTTGCGCTTTTTCTTGGTATTCGAAGCTTGGGATCGTTGCGTCAACACGACGGTTTTGCGCACGACCTTCAGCTGTAGCGTTTGATGCTACAGGGTTTTCTTCCCCTTCACCTGAAGCTGTAATGCGGTCCGCTTCAATGCCTTGCTCTTCAATGTATGCGGCTACAGCAGCAGCACGCTTCTTAGAGATCATCATGTTGTACTCTGCCGCACCTGTTGAATCAGTGTGACCAACAACATTAACTGATGATTGAGGGTGAGCTTGCAGTACTTCAACTAATGGCATTAATGCAGATTTGCCTTCTGAAGATAATTCAGTGCTGTTTGTCTCAAACATACCTTGAGAGAAGCTTTCAGTTTTCGCTTTAGTAACCACAACTTCTTCTTCAACAACAATGACTTCTGGTTCGGCAATTGGCTCTGCAGGAGCCTGTGTTATAACGGCTGCAGAAGCGGCTGCTGCTGAAGCCGTTGTGTTACCTGTACCAAAGTTGTAGCTAAGGCCAACGGTAACAAGGTTAGAGTTTAAGTCTTGCACGAATTTATCATCGAAATCATCGAAGTATTGATATTCAACACGCAGTGCCCAGTCTTCAGCAAATTGCTTTTCAGCACCGATACCAAGAGACAATACTACGTCATCTTCGTCATCGTGCATGATGTAAGCCGGGCCGGCTTTGAAGAAGATATCAAATTTTTGTTGGATAGCGAGTCGATACATAGGGCTCAGAGAGATAGCGACGATTGAATCACTATATTGCTTCAAAGTTCCTGTGCTATTAAAGCTTGTATCGTAGTCTCCTAGGTAGTCTGCGCTCAGTTCAAGAGCAAACTTGTCAGAAAAGTTGTAGCCACCGTAAAGGCCACCCGCAACAGAATCATCTTCGCATTTAACGCCATCGACACAGGCACTATCTAGCCAACCCATGCCCACTTTTGCACCAACATAAGTGGTTGCAGCAATAGAAGGAGCTGCCGCTAAGCCGGAAGCTGCGACGACAGCACACATGATTTTAGAAAGTTTTTTCATAATCTTATCCTTGGATTAATTTTTATTGTTATCTGAACTGACCTGTAAAGCGATAACTTACTGGCTAAGACACTGCGACCGTAAGTAAATCAAGGCGTTGATTCAGGTAGAACTTTTAAGGAACTACTAATGTATTGTTAGTCTGATTGCGTATGATAGTCAATCGGATTGTTGGTATTCATAGTTTTCAAGGCGCTATTTATAGCTTTTTTGTTGATCAATTGTTGTCTTAAATGTTGGAAACGATGAAACCTCGTATCATTTTAAGGCGATATGAGGTTTCATCTTTTTGTGTGAACGGATTATTTGGCTACATAGCCTGAGTTGTAAGGTGGAGCGGAGGCTTAGCTGTTACGGACGCTCACCGGCTAACAAACGCTTTTCGATATCTGCAATCACTCTAGGTAAGTCGGCGATGGTATCGATCAGGTAGTGCGGGTTTGATTTGTTTAGCTTAATGCTTGCTTTTTCTCGCGCAGCTGCAAGTGTCGCTTCGTCGGCATCCACATATTCTTGGTAGGTTAAGCCTGCTTCGTTGCCTGATAGTACAAGGCCTACTGTCCACATGCCTGCGTTGTGACCTTCATCGATACCCGGTGCAGCGTCATCCACTTTCACACACGCAGCGACGTTCGTCACACCTAGGTCAATGACGTTTTTAAGTGCCATGAATGGAGCAGGGCGACCGCCTTGCGGTAAGTCGTCAGTTGCAACTACGTTGTCAGGAAGATAACCGTAATCTGCTGCAGCTGGAATTAGTACGTCCATCACCTCTCGTGGGTAACCAGAACAAGAGCCGATTTTTACGTTCTTTTCTTTTAAGTTATTCACGACTTCAATCGCGTTTAAAATTGGTGCTGCGTGGTCTGCTACTTTTGCTTTCTGAAGAGGCATGAATGCCGCGTAGATCGCATCAACGTCTTCACTGGTCATCGAGCGTCCGAATTGAGCATTCCAACGAGCGTTAACAGCTGGGATTCGACCAACTGCTTGGATGTGGTCCCATTTGCCGATCCCCATGGGTTCTCGCGCTTCTGCTAAGTCGATATCAAAGTCGAAACCTTGTCTGAATGCTTCAACGAAAATACTGGTTGGAGCAAATGATCCAAAATCAACGATAGTGCCAGCCCAGTCAAAGATAACCGCTTGGATAGGTGATGTTGTGTTCATAATAGTGTCCTATTTCTGTTCTCTCCCGGCTCAGGTTGTTCTGGGAGATGAATGATTGTTTTAAGTTATTGGCTAAATGATGGTTTAAAGGTATTCAAAGTCTTTGCAGACTTTTGCTATCGCTTTTTCGAATACAGACAGAGCGACTTCTAGTTCGCTGCGACTGATGATCAATGGTGGGCTCAACTGAATCACATTACCTTGTGACACCTTGAAACTCAGGCCATCGTTTAGACACTGGTAAAGCACGGCTTCTGCTTCATCGAAAGCTCGGGTTTTGGTGATGTGGTCAGTGACCAACTCCACCCCCCAGAGCAGGCCGATGCCGCGAACATCACCAATGACTGGGTACTTCTCTTTCATTTGAAGCAACTGTTCACGCACGAATGCGCTGTCCGCTTGTACTTTTTCAAGTAGGTTTTCTTGCTCAATCACTTCCATGGTCGCGAGTGCTGCCGCACAACCAATTGGGCTTTTCTCATGGGTGTAGTGACCAAGAGATACTTGCGCTGCCGTGTTGTATTTGTCTTTAGTGATCATGGCTGCGATTGGTACTAAGCCGCCGCCAAAACCTTTACCGATACATAGGATGTCAGGTTCGATATCAAACGCTTGGTGAGTGAACCATTCGCCACTGCGACCCATACCGTTTGGAATGTCGTCGATGATCAACATGACGTTGTGTTTGTCACAGATCTCACGGATGCGCTTCCAATAAGCCTTACTTGGCACTTGAACGTCTGTGTTACGAACCGCTTCTGCAATGAAGGCGCCAATACCGCCTTCTTTTTCAATCACATATTCTAGGTAATCGGCATAGTGCACATCACATGCAGTCTCGTTTGAATCGCTAGCGTTATTCCCACTTAATGGAAAACTATCGCGAAGCGGGAAAGCACCGCGATAAGAGACGGCTGGTGGAATGCGTTCTACGCCAGCCATTAATGGCCCCATGCCTTCGCGGAAACAAGCTTCGCCACCCACTGAAATTGCATCGAGTGACGCACCATGGAATGAGTCCCACAATGACACTACTTTGAAATTGTTGGTGACATGTCGAGTAAGTTTTAGCGCCATGCCGATAACGGATGTGCCCCCGGGAGCAAACAACACGCGATTCAAATCACCACCGCAGATCTGTGTGAGTTTTTCAGCACACTGAACGGCAGTCTCATTGGTAAAGCGACGCGGTGAAAACGGCAATGACGCCATTTGCTGAGTCACTTTATTAATAATATGTGGGTGGCCATAACCTAATTGGTGAACATTATTGCCGTGAAAGTCCATGTACTTCTTGCCCGTCGCATCTTGAATGTAGATGCCTTCTGCAGCTTCAAGCGTGTCTAGGCAAGGTGTTGACATGGCTTGATGAAGAAACACGTCAGAGTCACGCTTTAACATTGCTTGAGTCGCATCATCGTTTAGCGATTCGTTCCATTTTTCGCGTGCTGGCGTGGTGTTCACATCGCCTTCGCTTCGAAAGTGTGTGGCCTTTAGAATCGGCTCTTGATTGGTCATCGTCATTATTTGATGTCCCAGTACATAGCGTTTTCTACAGCGCCAATGAGAGCTTCAATGTCTGACGGGTAAACTTCACCGATGTTACCGATTCGAAAGCAGTCTGCGTTTGAAACCTTGCCCGGGTAAATCACAAACCCTTGTTCTTTCAAACGGTCATAGAACTCCTTGAATTGGTAATCGCTATGAGTTGGAGAATAGAAAGAGGTAATGATAGGTGAGTGAAGGTCATCATTAAGCAGTGGTTCAAAGCCAAGAGAACGCATACCTGCAACCAATGTGGTTTGGTTGGTTTGGTAGCGACTATGACGAGCTTCGATGCCGCCTTCTTGTTCCAATTCAAGTAGAGCTTGGTAGAAAGCGCGCACTGTATGAGTCGGAGAGGTGAAGCGCCATTTCCCATGGTTGCTTTCCATACAGTGCCATTGGTCAAACAAATCAAGGCTTAATGAGCGAGCTTGGCCTTTACACTTCTCGAGATCTGATTGCTTAGCAATAACAAAGCCGAACCCCGGTACCCCTTGAATGCACTTGTTTGCAGAGCTGATCATGTAGTCGATGCCTAAGTCAGCAATATCCATAGGGATGCCACCAAAGCTCGACATAGCATCAAGAATGACGGTTTTGTTGTGCTGTTTTGCCAATTTGGCAATCTCTTCAATTGGATTCAGCATGCCAGTGGTGGTTTCACAGTGGACAATCGCCACGTGAGTAATGTCTGAATCCATGGCCAATGCCGTTTCCATTTCGTTCAAGTCAGGTTGTGATGTTTCACCTTGGGAAACGACATGGCATGGAATGTTTAAGTATTCTGCGATTTGAGCAATCCGAGCCCCATACGCACCGTTGTCAACAACAAGAAGCTTACCGCTTTTAGAAATAACGCTACCGATTGTTGCTTCAACTGAAGCGGTGCCGCTACCTTGCATTAGTACGCTCGTGTAACCCGTTTGCTTAGTCGCAAAAGTCACTAGCTTGCTACGAATCACTTCAACAACGTCTTTGTTGTATTCATCATCCCACGTACACCAATCTTTTAGCATCGCTTGGCGAACGGTTTCAGAAGTAGATAGAGGACCCGGTGTCAGTAGTAGGTATTCGTTTCTCATGTTTAATTCTCGTGATTTATATTCTGGACTATACCAATATTTGCAGTTACTTTAACAACCAATTTAAACGGTCGTAAATAGCCAAAACGTTATTTTCACAAAAGCTTCATATTCAAATTTGTCACTGATGTTGAGAAATTTTCCGATCTTGAAACTGCCATTTTTTGTTCATTTAATCGTCATAAAAGTCGATTAGGTTAATACTCGCTATCTGGTACATACCAAATAAAAGTGTGTGCTCACAACCTAAATGAATTTATGGATATAGAAGCCTCTAGATGGAGCTTCTAGCCTTAACAACTTTAACCTTGGCAATTCCTAACCTTGGCATCGGGCCTGACTGGAGAAAATGATGAAAAACCGTTTTATGAAAGGATCACTCGCAGCATTAGTTACTCTATTAGCGGGTAATGCTTATGCAGCACAGGAAGTGACGGTTTACACCGCTTTTGAAACTGACATTTTAGCGAAATACAAAAACGCATTTGAAAGTGAAAACCCAGACATCAACATCAAATGGGTTCGTGACTCAACTGGGATCATGACGGCAAAATTATTGGCCGAGAAAAACAACCCTCGTGCAGAAGTAGTATGGGGTCTTGCGGGCTCTTCTATGGCTTTGCTTAAAGAAGAGGGCATTCTCAAGCCTTACACACCTCAAGGTGTAGAAGCACTGCGTTCAAACCTCAACGACCCGCAATCTACTCAAGCTTGGTACGGCAATGATGCATTCTTTAATGCAGTTTGCTTTAACGAAGTGGTGGCTAAGCAATTGAACCTACCGGCGCCTAAGTCTTGGGATGACCTAACGAAACCTATCTATAAAGGTCACATTGCTATGCCAAACCCAGCATCTTCTGGTACGGGCTACATGCAGGTTTCGGCTTGGTTACAAAACATGGGTGAAGACCAAGGTTGGAACTACATGCAGAAGCTAGACCAAAACATTGCTCACTACACGCACTCTGGTTCTAAGCCATGTGTTCAAGCGGGCATGGGTGAAGTCGCTATCGGTATTTCTATGGCGAGCCGTGGCGCTAAGCTGAAAACTCAAGGCGCTCCACTTTCTGTGATTACGCCTGAAGGCATCGGCTGGGAATCGGAAGCGGTAGGCCTTGTTAAGCCTTCTGATGCAGCACAACGTGTTATCGATTGGTCTATTTCTAAAGCGGCAAACGAGCTTTACATCGAAATGTACCCAGTTGTTGGTCACCAAGATGTGACAGGCAAAGCAGAGAACTTCCCTAATGTAGAAAAGAACATGGCAAAAATGGACTTCGCTCGCATGGGCAGTGAACGTGCAGACGTTCTTAAAACATGGTCTGAGAAGTTTGACGCTAAATCAGAGCCAAAATCTTAATCTGCTGAGTTTTTTAGTTCATGAGCTCCTTAGTTAATTATCTACTGAGCTTATTAGACACATAGTTTATTAGACACGTAGTCCATTAGATATGCAGCTCATTAGAAGTTAGGAATCAGTAAAGGAAGGCTTCGGTCTTCCTTTTTTAGTTTTACGCCTTTAGGTTTTTAGTAAGGTACAACAAATGAAAAAGCACTACTCATATTGGTTCAAGCAAGCATTGGAACAGGAATTTGGTAGCATCAATGCGGGGCTAGAATCCGTTAAACCGCTTCAAAAAGACGTTAACTGTGATATCGCCATTGTCGGCGGTGGTTACACTGGTTTATGGACTGCGATTTCAATCAAACAACAACAGCCCGAAAAACATGTTGTCGTGATTGAAAAAGGCTTGTGTGGCAGCGGTGCTTCTGGCGCGAACGGCGGGTGTATGCTGACTTGGTCAACCAAATATCCAACGCTGAAAAAACTCTATGGAAAAGAGCAAGCCAAATGGCTGGTTAAGGAATCTGAAAAAGTCATTTACGAGATCGAAGCGTTCTGCAACGAGCATAAAATCGATGCGCATCTTTATAGAAGTGGCACTTACTACACGGCAACCAATGAATCTCAAAAGGGCGGAATGAAGCCTGTCGTTAATGAGCTGGTTAAGCAGGGTATCAATAGCTGGAAGAAGTGCGACAATTCTTTGGCTGATAAAGCGGGATCTGATCGCCACATTGAGGGTTACTACTCAGAAGCTGCGGGTAGTGTGCAGCCAGCGTTATTGGCGAGAGGCTTACGCCGCGTTGCGATCGAATTGGGTGTCGAAATTTACGAAAATACAGAGATGACTTCTCTTGATTACGGCTCACCAGTTCGCGTCCAAACTGAGGGTGGGACGATAACTTCCGATAGAGTGATCTTAGCGCTCAATGCATGGATGCTCGATCACTTTAAGGAGTTCAAACGCAGCATTGTGGTTGTCTCGTCTGACATGGTAGTGACTAAGCCTATTCCAGAAAAACTCAAGCAGTTTGGTCCCGAAAAAGGAGCGGCGGTAGTGGACTCACGTATCTTTGTTCATTACTACCGTGACACTGAGGATGGACGACTCATGTTGGGCAAAGGCGGCAATAAATTCTCGTTTGCAAATCAGGTTGAAAGCATGTTCAACCAAACGACTAACTACCTGCCGATTCTCAATCAATCGTTTCAAAAACTGTTCCCTAAATTGGAACAAAGTGAATTCGATTTCAATTGGTCTGGAGGCTCAGATCGTTCGGTCACCGGATTGCCATTTTTCGGTAACCTAAAAGGCCAAAGCAACATCTATTATGGGCTTGGTTATTCAGGCAATGGCGTTGCTCAAACCCGTATGGGCGGAAAAATTTTGTCTTCAATGGTGTTAGGATATGATAACGAATGGACACGTAGTGGCTTAACTAGCGGTCCACGAGGCTATTTCCCACCAGAGCCATTTCGTTGGGTTGGAGCAATGATGGTTAGAGATGCAGTTCGAAGAAAAGAGAACGCGGAAGATTCTGGTAACACGCCATTGTGGCTGGATAAACAGTTATCCAAACTCGCAGGTGCGGCGGGCAAAGCCGACAAGGTTGAATCATAGATTAATCTAGCGTTTAAATTAGAAGTTTACATTTAGGCTCTCAGTGACTTTTTGGTTCGTCATTGAGGGCTTTCAACGTTGAACTAACTTTTAAAGCTGAACAAATAGCAATCTTTAATGCTTATTATATCTGCAATATAACTGTCATTTAGCTTCTATAAATTTGTCACTCAACTGCAATATTCTCAGTTTAAATTTGGTATATACCATATAGAGAGTGCTGTAGTATGAGCAACCAAACTTATTTGAATATTGAAAACGTTGTAAAGCAATTTGGCCAATTTACAGCGTTAAAAGACATCTCCCTATCGATAGATAAAGGCGAGTTCGTCTGCTTCCTTGGCCCATCTGGCTGTGGAAAAACCACCTTATTACGTGCGATTGCAGGTCTAGACTTGCCAACTTCAGGTTCTATTGAGCAGAACGGTAATGATACGACCTTCTTGCCACCAGAAAAGCGCGACTTTGGCATCGTGTTCCAATCTTACGCTTTGTTTCCAAATCTCACTGTGGAAGAAAATATTGCGATTGGTCTAAAAAACCAAGGCATGTCGACTAAAGAAGCCCTTGAGACTGTTGAGTCTTGGTTAGAGACGATTGGTTTACCAACGTCTGGCCAAAAGTATCCGAATCAACTGTCTGGCGGACAACAGCAGCGTGTTGCTTTGGCTCGCGCATTGGCTCTTTCTCCAGGTTTGTTGCTACTCGATGAACCGCTGTCTGCGTTGGATGCGAAGGTAAGAACACATCTGCGTGACGAGATCTGCCAACTGCAACGCAAGTTGGGTATCACCACTATCATGGTGACGCACGACCAAGATGAAGCCTTAACGATGGCAGACCGAATTGTGGTGATGAACCATGGTGTCATTGAGCAAGTAGGTGCCCCACAAGAGATCTACCAAAAACCCGTCAGTCGTTTTGTGGCTGAGTTTGTTGGCAGCATGAACTTCATTCAAGCTTCTGTCGCAGCGCAAGGCAAGATACGTATTGCTGAGTCGATGTTACCGTTGCCGGGTTTAGATAACCTCACGCCAAATCTGGGTGATGTTTTCGATATTGCCGTTCGTCCAGAGCAAATCCAGTTTGTGGATCGTTTTAGTGAGTCATTACCCGTGAGAATCGTATCAAGCGAATTCTTAGGGGCGTTTTATCGTGTTGAGTGTCAATTGCAACATGACTCCACGGCGAAAGAGATCATCGTTGATGTATCAGTCAAAGAGTTCAATCGATTGAAGCTGCGTCGCAGTGATATTCGTTATGTGGCGTTTGACCAAGAAGGCCTGAGAGCTTACCCATCGAAAAGCCTGCAAGTGATGAAAGACGAGGCGGCGTAAATAATCATGGAATCGACTCAAATGATGCAATCTAAGCTGCTAATTCAACGACGAGTACAGCCTTTTCTTGCTCGATTAAGTAAAGACAACGTAATCCTATTTGGGCTGTTGGCCTTTTTGTCTGTGTTCATGACGCTGTTTATCCTGATGCCACTGTGGGCAATGTTGAAAAAAAGCGTTCAGAATGCAGACGGAGAATTTGTAGGATTACAGAATTTCGCAACGTATTTTGCTTCTCAAAGCCTGTGGCAGTCGGTAGGCAATACGTTCACGCTTGGGTTGTTAGTGACCGTTGTCGTGGGAGTATTAGCGTTTGGCTATGCCTATGCTTTGACTCGTTCATGCATGCCTTTTAAGGGGCTTTTTCAAGTGCTAGGTTCAGCGCCTATTCTGGCTCCTTCATTGCTTCCAGCGATCAGTTTGATCTTCTTATTTGGTAATCAAGGTATCGCTAAAGAAGTCTTAGGTGGTAACTCGGTGTACGGCTTGATTGGTATCTCACTGGGCCTGATATTCTGGACGTTTCCACACGCCTTAATGATTCTGACTACTTCATTGAGAACCTCTGACGCTCGTCTTTATGAGGCGGCACGTGCACTCAATACTTCATCGCTAAAAACCTTCTTCATGGTGACGTTACCTGCGGCAAAATACGGTTTGATAAGTACCTTGATCGTTGTGTTTACGCTGGTGGTTTGTGATTTTGGTGTGCCAAAGGTGATTGGTGGTAGCTACAACGTTCTGTCTACCGATATCTTTAAGCAGGTAGTAGGGCAACAGAATTTCTCTATGGGCGCGGTGACTAGCATCCTATTGCTATTGCCTGCGTTGCTTGCGTTTACCGTTGACCGCTGGGTTCAAAAGAAACAAAAGAGCTTGTTTGATACTCGCTCCGTCGCTTACCAACCAGAGCCAAACACTCTACGTGATGGCGTGTGTTTACTCTATTGCACCGTAATTTCAGTGGCTGTTGTTATCGTGCTAGGCATGGCGATATACGGATCTATGGTCACTTTCTGGCCTTGGAATAAAACGCTAACGCTAAATAACTATAACTTCGCAGAGATGAGTACTTATGGTTGGACGCCATTTTTCAACTCTTTAACCCTCGGCGCTTGGACTGCGATCATCGGTACCGTATTGATTTTCTTAGGCGCGTACTGCATTGAGAAGGGCAGAGCATTTGGTCCTGTTCGTCAAGCAATGCAGATGCTCAGTGTGGTACCGATGGCCGTTCCGGGTATGGTGTTGGGTTTGGGGTATATCTTCTACTTTAATGATTTGAGTAACCCACTCAACTTCTTATATGGCACGATGGCGTTCTTGGTGATTAATACGGTGGTTCACTACTACACAGTCGGCCACATGACAGCGTTAACCGCATTAAAACAGTTGCCTGAGGAAATAGAAGCGACGGCGGCTTCGGTTAACCTACCGCAATACAAGCTGTTCTTTAAGGTGACGGTACCTGTATGTCTGCCTGCGATTTTAGATATTGCGACATACCTGTTTATTAATGCACTTACCACGACATCTGCGGTAGTATTCTTGTATTCTACCGATACGATACCTGCGTCAGTTTCAGTACTGAATATGGATGATGCGGGACAAACGGGTGCAGCAGCAGCCATGGCGGTGATGATCATGATATCGGCAGCGAGCGCGAAGTTGATTCATATGTTAATCAACAAGTTATTCGAGAAGCGCACCCAGGCTTGGCGTAAACGCTAGCGAACTATTTTATATTGCAGTTGGCCAAGGAGTGGCTGACGACAAGAACAAGAATAAAAGGAAATGAAGTGCAGTACGTAAAAATCAAAGATGTCATCGTAGAGCAGATAGAGTCGGGGATGTTAACACCACGACAGAAGCTGCCTGCGGAGCGCAAACTGGCTGAATCGTTTGATACAACACGAGTTACGTTACGTGAAGCCTTGTCTTCACTTGAAGCGGAAGGACGAATTTATCGAGAAGACCGACGAGGTTGGTTTATCTCTCCAGCGCCACTGCGTTACGATCCAACACAAACACTGAACTTCACTAATATGGCTTTGTCGCAGAATCGTAAGCCGAAAACAGAGTTGGTGGCGGCGAAAGGCATGTTAGCAACCAAGGAAGCAACTAGGCTTCTTGAGCTGCAACCTTTTTCGGATGTTTATCGAGTAGACAGAGTTCGTTATCTTGAAGACAGACCCGTTGTATATGTGACCAACTACATTCGACCTGAGTTGTTCCCTAACTTGCTTGACTACGACTTGTCTAAATCGTTGACGGACATCTACCGTGAGCACTTTGGCGTGGTGTATCAGAAGATCCGTTACCGAGTGAGCACAACGTCTTTGCTTGGCGAAACAGCTCAAGCCCTGCGTGCGACTTCAGGTTCTCCGGCTATGGTGGTTGAGCGTGTTAATTACAATCAAGACGGTGATTTGATTGATTGCGATATTGAATATTGGCGTCATGACGCGATCAGCATTGAGTCGATCGCACAGCTAGAGCGCTAATCGTACGTTATAACGTTGGCATACCTGCAATTATGCAGGATTGCCCAATTGAAACGCTCAAAGGTCTCTTATTCGGAGGCCTTTTTTATCACCTGTTGTCAGCCGTTGTGCTAATTCATCAATAATTTAGGAATGAAATGGAATTCTCTGCCATTGTCATCGTGATCATTTCGGCTCTGCTTCACGCGGGTTGGAACGTTCTAGGTAAATCTAATCAAGGCTCGGGCTCGTCATTCTTCTTAGCCTCTGGCTTTGCCGCCGCAGCGATATTGACGCCTTACTTGATCTGGTATGTTCACAGCGTTGGACTGTCAAATATCTTACTTCCATTTTGGCAACTGGTTTTCTTGAGCGGGATTTGCCAAATCATCTATTTGATCGGCTTGGGCGCAGCCTATAAACAGGCTGATATCGGCGTGATTTACCCAATGGCAAGAGCACTGCCCGTGTTGATGGTGGGTTTAGGCACGGTGTTGATAGGCTATGAGCTGTCACCTAATCAATGGTTTGGGTTCACCTTGATTACCTTGGGTTGTTTGTTTGTACCACTTAAGCAGTTTTCAGATCTTAGGTTAAAAGCGTATCTCAACCTTGGCGTACTGTGGGCGTTGATCGCCGCCATCGGTACCACGGGGTATTCCATTATTGATAAAGAAGCGCTTCTGTTACTCGATCCTTTGAGCACACCAGTTATAACTAACAAGCACACAGCGATCTTCTATCTGGGCATTCAGTTTTGGGCGATTGTGATTCCACTGAGCCTGTGGTTGCTCGTGTCGAATCAAAAAATCGAATTTCATAATGCTTGGTTATTGCGTAAAAGAGCAACACTTGCTGGCATCATGATGGCTTCGACTTATGGCTTGGTGCTGTTTGCGATGACCATGACTGAAAATGTCAGCTTGGTTGTCGCTCTAAGGCAAGTAAGTATCATCTTCGGCGTAGTGATGGGGATCTACTTTTTAAAGGAAAAGTGGCACGTTACACGTGGTGTAGGCGTCATGTTTATCATTGCTGGCTTAGTTATCTCACTGACTTAAAAAGAAATTAAACTCTACCTCCAACCTATAATGTGACTTTTTAGTCGCATTGCCCTTATTGATAGCAAACGTTTTACTAATGTTAAAGATGTGATCCTTCTCATAGACAAGGCTGTAAAGTTACCGGTAACATCCACTTCAACGTTACCGGTAACATACAATAACAAGCCGGACTCTGTGAAACTCATAAGGATACCCAAATGAAAGCTCTGACTAAAACGCTGATTGCTGCTTCCCTCACTGGTCTATTTGCTACTTCAGCAATGGCTGCAGACTTTAAACTTAAGATTCAATCTTCAGATCCGTCTGGCGATTTGAACTTCAAGGTTCAGCAGAAGTGGGCCGAGCGCGTAGAAACGATGTCTAATGGACGTATCGACATCGATCTACTTCCTGTTGGTGCTGTGGTTAAGCACACAGAAACGCTAGGCGCGATCAAAATGGGTATCTTAGATGGCCACATCACTGCAACAGGTTACTTCTCTGGTAAAGATCCAGCATTCGGCCTAATTGGTAACATGGTTGGTGCATGGTCAGACACAACACAGCTGCTTCAGTACATGAACTACGGTGGTGGTAATGAGCTAATGACTGAACTGTACAAGCCTTACGGTGTTCAGTTCGTTGGTGCTTCAACAACCGGCGTTGAATCATTCATTTCTAAAAAGCCAATCGACGCTGTAGCGGATCTTAAAGGTCTTAAACTGCGTGCGCCTGAAGGCCTAGTACAACAAGTATTTGCAGCCGCGGGTGCGACTCCAGTAAACCTGCCAGGTTCTGAAGTATTTACTGGCCTAAGCAAAGGCGTAATTGATGCAGCGGACTACACGGTATTCTCTACCAACCAAAAAGCGGGCATGAACGACATTGCAACACACCCAGTTCAACCGGGTTTCCATTCACTACCGCTTATCGATATCTCTATTTCTCAGAAGAAATGGGACAAGATGCCAGCTGATCTACAAACAATGCTGCAAACATCAGTGCGTGACTTCTCTTACGACATGACAACTCAGCTGAAAATGGCTGACCAAGCGGCACTAAAAGAAGCTCAAGCGAACCCAGAAATCACTATCCATGATTGGTCTCAAGAAGAACGTAAAAAGTTCCGTGAAATCGCGAAAGGTCAATGGAAAGTATTTGCAGAGCGTTCTGATAACGCAGGAAAAGTTTACACCTCAGTGACTGTGTTCCTAGAAGAAAACGGCTTACTGTAATTTAAACTTAGTTTACTGACGGGGGAGGGCATTGCTCTCCCGTATTCTCCCAGGATATTTGGCCCATGACAGACAAAACTCCCCATGCCCCAGCTGAAAACGACGAGCAACCAAGAAATGCGCTTGATCGTTTTGTTATAAAGTTCAGTAATCTCGTGAGCTGGTTTTTTATCTTTACTGTATTGATTTCATTTTATGAAGTTGTGATGCGTTACGCATTCGATGCCCCGACCACATGGGTACATGAAACAGCTTCTTTCATCGGTGGTTCTTTATTCATTATTGGTGGTATCTACGCGTTTGCTGCGAATAAGCATGTACGTGTGGTTCTTATCTACGATTCAGTGTCTAACCAAGCACGCAAATATCTTAATCTTGTTCACCACATTGTGGGTTTGGCCTTTGCAGGCATGCTCGCTTATGCAGCTTACTTCACTGCGGAAGAAGCGTGGTTTGCACCATGGGGTGAATTCCGCCTTGAAACATCAGGTTCAGTGTTAAACGCGCCTTATCCTGCGCTGCTGAAAGGCCTGATTTTTGTCGTTTTGTGTGTTCTTGTTGTCCAGTTTGTATTGCACCTAATCCAAGAGTTGATGGGTCTAAGGAAGAATGACGATGTTTGATTTATCTTCTATTGGTATCGCATGGGGCAGCTTGCTCATGCTGGTTATGATGATTGGCTTGCTACTGACCGGTATGCAGCTAGCGTTCGTAACAGGCTTTGTCGCAATTTTCTTCACTCTATGTTGGTTTGGTCCTGATGCCCTGCCTTTGATCGCAAGCCGTACCTACAGTTTTGCTTCTGGTTATGTGTTCCTCGCGGTACCGATGTTTGTATTGATGGCCGCTTTACTAGACCGTTCGGGCATTGCTCGCGATTTGTTTGATGCAATGAAATCTGTCGGCCGTAAAGTTCGTGGTGGTGTGGCGGTACAAACCTTATTAGTCGCGGTTCTATTGGCTTCGATGTCAGGCGTTATAGGTGGTGAAACGGTACTACTGGGTATTCTTGCTCTGCCACAAATGCTTCGTTTAGGTTATGACCGTAAGCTTGCTATTGGTACAACCTGTGCAGGTGGTGCACTTGGCACTATGCTTCCACCGAGTATCGTACTTATCATTTACGGTATGACAGCGAGTGTATCGATTGGAGACCTGTTCAAAGCGTCTTTCTTGCCAGCGTTTATCCTTGCGGGCTGTTACATCGGCTACGTATTGATTCGCTGTAAGCTGAATCCTTCTCTGGCTCCTCTTCCGAGTGATGATGAGACAGAAGAAGATATCGCAAATCAGCCAAGCTACTTCAAGGCTCTGTTCTTCCCACTGCTTTCTGTAGCAACAGTTCTAGGCAGTATCTACACGGGTATCGCTTCAGTAACAGAAGCGTCTGCATTGGGTGTGGTTGGTATCATGATCAGTGCGCTAATCCGTGGTGAACTGAACTTCAGCATGTTGAAAGAGAGTGCCATCGCAACCATGCGTACCTGCGGCATGATCATGTGGATTGGTATCGGTGCAAGCGCATTGGTTGGTATCTACAACCTGATGGGCGGCATTGATTTTGTTGAAGAAACCATCCTTGCGCTCAGTGGCGGTAACGCGACAGTAACGCTATTAATCATGATGGCTATCTTACTGGTTCTAGGCATGTTCCTTGACTGGGTAGGTGTGGCACTTCTAACAATGCCAATCTTCGTTCCGATCATCACTGGCCTTGGGTTCGACCCAGTTTGGTTCGGTGTTGTGTTCTGCCTAAACATGCAGGTGTCGTTCTTGTCACCACCATTTGGTCCTGCGGCATTCTACTTGAAATCAGTAGCACCAAAAGACATCAGCTTAGGTGAGATTTTCTCTTCATTACTGCCGTTCATTGCACTTCAAGTATTGGTTCTGGCACTGGTTATTATCTTCCCTCAGCTCGCGCTTTGGTGGCAATAACAGCGAAGGTTCCTGAGTGAGTTTAACGTTCAGGAACCTATCAATAGCAACACAAGTTTAACTATTAGATTCGATTGTCAGCCCCTGTTTTGGTTGGGGCTTAGGGAAGGCTTGCCTTATGAAAAGCAAAAAAATACTCGTGATGGGCGTATCTGGATGCGGAAAAAGCCTGATTGGCAGCCGTATCGCGCAGGCTTTAGAACTTCAATTCTTTGATGGCGATGACTTCCATCCGCAAAGCAACGTTGAAAAAATGCGTCAAGGTATCCCGCTGACTGACGAAGATCGTCAAGGATGGCTAGAAACACTGAATAAGCAATACATCGAACAACCAAGTGCTGTGATTGCATGCTCTGCATTGAAACCTCAATACCGCGAGATTCTGCGAGAGAACAATGAAGACTTAGTGATTGTTTACCTTCAGGGCAGTTTCGATACGATTTGGAATCGCCATAAAGCTCGTGAAAACCATTACTTTAATGGTCAAGAAATGTTGAAAAGCCAATTCGCAACCTTGGTTGAACCTGAGCTAGATGAAGCGCTATTTGTCGATATATCGCAAGATGTTGAGCAAGTCGTAGAAAGTGCACTCAAACAAATTAAGCAGATAGGTTAAACCATGACTCAGATAAAAAATGACATCGCGATGATTGGTTTAGGCGTGATGGGCAAAAGCCTTGCGCTCAACCTACTGGATAACGGCTTTAACGTTGCTGGCTTTGACTTGAATACAGACAATATTGATCGCGCCAGTTTAGAAGCAAAGCTGCTTAATGAATCGTTTACTGGTAAAGGTCAGTTCACACAAGGGACTAGCCTTGAGCATGTGCTGCAAGGGCTAGCGAAGCCGCGTGTAATCGCTTTGTCGGTTCCTGCTGGAAAACCTGTCGATATCGTCGTGAATAGCTTGCTTGATGCTGGCTTAGAAAATGACGACATTGTTATCGATACGGGTAACAGCCTTTGGACAGATACCGAGGCGCGTGAAGTGAATTACAAAGGCAAACTGCGCTTCTTTAGCACCGCCGTTTCTGGTGGTGAAGAAGGCGCTCGTGTTGGCCCTGCGCTCATGGCCAGTGGCGACCAATCAGCTTGGCAGTATGTAAAGCCGATGTGGGAAGCGATTGCTGCTAAAGTGGATGCGAATGGACTACCGGTTGCTCAGTTTGAAGCGGGTGAAGCGTGCGCGGCGTATGTTGGTCCTTCTGGTACAGGGCACTATGTGAAAATGGTACATAATGGTATTGAATATGCCGACATGCAGCTTATTTGCGAAGTGTACCAGTTCATGCGTGATGTGCTTGAAATGCCAGCTCAAGAGATTGGACAAGTCTTTGAACAATGGAACAACGGTGTACTTAATAGTTACCTGATGGAAATCAGTGCCGATATTCTTCAACACGAAGATGTTGTAACGGGTAAGCCGTTCGTTGAGGTTGTGCTTGATAAAGCAGGGCAGAAAGGCACGGGTTTGTGGACGGCAGTTAACAGCCTTCAAGAAGGGTGTCCAACCCCAACCATTGCTCAAGCGGTTTATTCACGCGCGATGAGCGGCCAAAAGTCACAGCGAGTTCAGGGTAGTAAACTCTTGAAAGGCAATATTGTGGATAAGAGTCAGCTGGATAAAACAGAGGTTATTTCTGAGCTTCACGATGCCCTATATTGCGCCAAACTGTCTGTTTATGCCCAAGGTTTTGATTTATTGAAGACAGCGTCAGACAAAGAGGGTTGGAATCTCGATTTCACTCAAATTGCTAAGATTTGGCGAGCGGGTTGTATTATTCGTGCCGCTTTCTTGCAAAGTATCACATCGGCTTACCAACAAAATAGTGAGCTAGCGAATCTATTGTTTGATGAGGCTTTCATCAAACAAGTGGAAGAGCGCGAGTTGGCTTGGCGCATCGCGGTAGCGAACTCAGCTCTGTATGGTGTGCCGATGCCGGGAATCAGCTCTGCTCTGAGTTACTTCGACTCATTACGTTGTGAGGTGTTGCCTGCAAATCTGCTGCAAGCGCAACGTGACTATTTTGGTTCTCATACTTATTCGCGAGTCGATAGAGATGAAGCTGAAAAGTTTCACGTGACTTGGAGTCAGTCTCCAAGAGCTGAAGTAAAAGTGAACGCTTAAACAATCAATAACGCCCTCAAATAAGAGGGCGTTATTTTTATTCGTTTTAAACCAAAACAAACATGTCGAACAATGTTGAACAAATCTATTAACTACTGACGTCACCATAACGTATGACCATCATCTCAACATGACTATCATAGGTTGCGCACCTTTGGTTGTGGGGATAATAGATTCCCTTGATTACTTCATGGTTGTTATAGAAAAATTTTCCCCAAATTGAAAAGATGTTTAATGATTTCGATTATTACAATAATGCTGGAATAGAAATGCGTTCAATTCTTTCGCGTTATGGTTATGACGGGACTGTTTTATTTCAAAAGGTCATTCCTTTTCCGAACTTGTTTACTGGCGCACATTACTTCCCCTCAATTTATGAATACTTACCCGTAGAGTCTTTGAAAGCAGCAAGCGCTGTAGTTCAAGAGAATATCAAAATAATATATAGTAAATTTGCAAATTGTAGTGAGGTTGTAATGAATGTAATGCTATTTAGTAACGGTAAGTTACCAGGTGACACATCACTTTTAGAGTATGGTAAAGAGTGGATTCGTCCAATGATGGAAAAGACTCAGCCTAAAAAAATGTTGTTTATTCCATTCGCAATGATTCGAGGGCAATACTCAGATCGCATGCAGCAATTGCAGCAAGTGTTCGATGAATATGATTGCGAAGTGGTGAGTATTCATGAAGCCGAAGACCCAGTGCAAGCCTTGAAAGAGGTTGATGGTATCATCATTAGTGGCGGTAATACGTGGGTACTTAACCGTATGCTTCACGACCTAGGCTTGGTAACACCGATGCGTGATGCTGTGATCAACAAAGGTAAGCTGTTTATTGGTTGGAGTGCGGGAACAAATGTCGCAACCCCAACGATCCGTACTACTAATGATATGCCAATTGTCAGTGCTGCTATCTTGCCTGCGCTTAATTTTGTGCCATTTCAGATTAACCCTCACTATATAGAAGCATCCATTTCTGGGCATATGGGCGAAACACGTGATGAACGTATTGAAGAGTTCTTGTGCATGAACCCAAGTGAAGTCGTTGTTGGTATCCCTGAAGGGACGATGCTGCAAGTGTGTGAAGGAAAATTAACGTACCACACCGCGACAGGCAAGCCAATGAAGCTCTTTAAGCATGGTCAACTTGCTGAAACGTTCACGGCGGACAGCGATCTTGCATTCTTGATGGACATCGGTTGCTAGGTAACGAATAGAGACAGGCTACTGCCTCTTAATAGGGGTTGGCTATGTACGCAATTGCAATGGGTTAAACCAAGCCCCAATCTTGATCATCCAAGGTTGGGGTTTTTAATACGTAATATACACATCAAGTGTAAGTTGAGAACTTATTGAACATCGTCTTCGAAAATAAGTATTGTTAGTTTTATTGGTGGCAAAGCGACGTGTGTGTTTATGATCTGATATCAAGTTTTAGGTGTTTAGTTCTTCTAAAGTAGTCGAAATTCGTTACTATGTTACCAGTAACATTAATCGTAACCATGATGCTGTCAGTATGCTAAGTAAGAAAAAACGTCCCACATTACAAGATGTTGCCAACCTAGTTGGTGTCACCAAAATGACCGTCAGTCGCTGTCTAAGAGACTCTTCACAGGTATCAGAAGCACTGCGAGATAAGATCAGCGCTGCAGTCGACGAGTTAGGTTACATCCCTAATCGTGCGCCAGACATTCTTTCTAACGCAAAAAGCAATGCTATCGGTGTTCTTGTTCCCTCGTTAACTAACCAAGTTTTCGCCGAAGTTATCCGTGGCATTGAACAAGTCACCGCGCCTGCGGGCTACCAAACCATGATTGCCCACTATGGCTATAGCGCTGAACTGGAAGAGCAAAGCATCGCTTCGCTACTTTCTTACAACGTTGACGCGATTATCCTTTCAGAAAATGTGCACACTGATAGAGCGCGTAAAATGCTGCAGACTGTTTCTATCCCTGTGATTGAAATTATGGATTCGGTGTCTCCCCGTATTGAACAAGCGGTGGGCTTTGATAACTTTGAAGCGGCTAGAGCGATGACCAAAACCATGATCGATCGAGGGCGTACCAATATCGCTTATTTGGCTGCTCGAATGGATGAACGTACTCGCTTGAAAATGGCGGGATATGAGCATGCGATGCAAGAAGCCGACAAAACGCCAGTAACGCTGCAAACGGAAGACGCGTCCTCGTTTACTTTAGGCGCAAAACTGATTGGTGAGTTACTTGATAAGCATCCTGAAGTGAATGGTATTTTCTGTACTAACGATGATTTGGCCATTGGTGCTTTTTACGAATGCGTACGACGTGGTATTCAAGTACCCGAGAAGATGGCGATTGCGGGTTTCCACGGACACGACATCACAGTGGCGATGACGCCGCGTTTAGCGACTGTAGTAACACCAAGGGAGCAGATCGGTAAAGTCGCTGCACAGCAAGTTGTAGCGCGTCTACAAGGCAACAAAGAATGGGTGGCGAAGCTGGATCTCGGTTACGAGATTGAAGTGGGAGAGAGTATTTAATCTTACACTTCGGCTTTGCTCTTCATTGGATTCAAACTAAAACGCCCTTAACGAGATGAACTTCGCTAAGGGCGTTTTTATTTATCTGGCAAAAAGATGTATGTAGTAACAGACTTAACCCGCTAAAGCTTGAGCATCTTGTTGCTTCAACACTTTGTGGCCGTCTTCAGTGACGCCACGTTTCCAGTAGCTGCTGATGTAGATGTTCTCTTTCGCGACTTCTTTTTCGTTGCGGAAGTATTGTCTCAGCTCGCGCATGCTTTCAAACTCACACGCTGCCCAAATTGAAACCTGACCGTCTAACCATTCTAAATTGCGAACCGTTTGTGAAAGTGTTTCTTCAGTTTCATCTTCAATCAACCAAGTGACTTTTATACCTTTAGGTGCTTCAAGCGTTTGTTTATCTGCTGCTGAATTGATCTGGATGACGGCGTGACCTATTGCGTGCTCTGGAAGCGATTTTACTTTTGCAGAAAGCGCAGGTAGGGATGTCATGTCTGCAGCTAAGAAGAACCAGTCTGACCCTAGGTTAAGTCCTTGAATTAAACCTGGGCCAGCCACTGAAACTGTGTCACCCACTTTCGCGTTCATTGCCCACCTTGCTGCAAAACCACACTGCAAATCTGTAGTGATGTGGCGAACGAAATCAACCTCAATAAACTTCTCTGAAGGGTTGTACTGACGAACGGTGTAAGTGCGCATGGTTGGGCGCTCACCTTCGTTCAGTTGGCTTAAATCAGTGGTGCCGAGTGGCGAGAACAAAAGTTTGATGTAGCCGCCGGCACATTCGGTTGGATACTTACTTAATCCTTCACCGCTAAGCGTTATACGCTGCATGTTCGGTGTAATGGTTGAGGTTTGAGTAACAGTTAATGTGATAGGGCTAGGCTTGCTCATATAAGGCTCTCTTAGATTGTGATTTTTACATCATAATCCCGAACATAAAAACACTCAATAATAATAGTTATCATTTAATGATGGCTGACGACTTAATACTCGACTGTCAGCCATCATATTGATGTGTCTAAATGAAACTCAGAGGTTCTACTTTAAATCTTGGTGGTTATTCCTCGTATGCACTAAATTTTAGAGGTGTTTGTTTTTAAAATACCATTCAATTTAGTACCGAAACGACTAGGAAGCTTCCATTTAATTAGCGCTCCAAAAATAAGTAAAAGAGCAACAAGAGGGTCGATGGCACCTCCGGACTTTCCGCCTCCACTTTTCGCGCCAATAATATTGATAACCGTTGTTGAAGATGCGTGCTCACCAGATTTGTCTTTAACTCTTAATGTGACCGTTTTTTTGCCGCCAGTTTTAAAACTATGAGAAGGTGTGGCTTCTTTGCTCACCGTTCCGTCGCTAAATGTCCATAAGTAGCTAACTGGAGTAAATCCATTGGAAGAGCATGAACGCTGAGTTAATTGGAGCTTCTCCCCAACTTTTCCACTTTGCTGGCTGACTATATGTACGGAGGGTTTACCTGTACTCAAATCAATTTTGTCGCATTGCCATTGTTCAAACTCAGCTTGAAATTGAGTTGCCCATCGATCGACTATCTTTTTATAGCCTTTCCAATCGCCTGTTCTGGTTTTGATGAGCATTTTATTAACCTCATCTTTATGTTTTTCAAGCATGAATCGAACGGCTAAATACCCCCAGTAATAAATGCGGTCAAGATTATAATTAACGTAGTTTGATTCAAAAACAGCACTGAGCGTATAAGTGGATCCGTCTTGTAGCGTGGATATTGCATCTGGGTTTGCATCTGATTTACTGATGTACTCAGCTAATCCCTCTGCCCACCATACCACTGGTTCTGTCGGGGCGGTAAATGAGCCATGTAGATTGTATCGACCGTCAAGATAATGGATGTATTCATGTTCTAAGTTCCATACTTTGTGAGCGTGTTTGGTATCTGGAGACTGATAAGCAATAAATTTTGCAAGGTTTCCAACTTTGCTAGGGGTTCCCTCCAAATACATACCACCATTATTGCTATCGATACCAAAGAGCAACCTGGCGTATTTCTCATATTCATTAACTGATTTGAATGCATTGACCTGCAAGCGCGTGTTGAGATCGTTTTTTACAGGGGTGCGATTGGTTTCAAGTTGAGAGTGGAATTTTATCTCGTTGTTTTGAAGGTTTTTACATGCGTTCAACACCTGATCTGTATTCATAGCTTGAGATACAACGGTGATGTTGTTTTGACAAGGCGATGAACGTGTAAATACCTTCCCATACAACCCTTTTTGATAATTGCAGACATTAAAATCACCACAGCGTTTGTAGAAAGAGACAACTTCAGCAGCGGCTAGCCATACAGAGCCACCATCCCCAACTTGAGGGTAGCTTGAAAATAGCTTTTTTAAATAATTGTCCACTATTGGTGTTATGGGGGTATTCTTTATAGAGCTTAGTCGAGCGAGTTCGCGTGCTGCGTTGGTTAATAGTATTTCTTCTTGGGTCCCAATTAACGAGGTTTGAAGCGAGAAATCACCTAAGGCGTGGGCGAGGTCAGTCTTCTGTCCAATAATATTTTTATACGGCGCGTATGATAGGCCTCGATACAGAAGGTAAAAAGTACCATTCAGGGCATTTCTCATTTGTGCAGATTTGGCATAGCTCCTGTCCCAGCGCTTAAGCCACTGCGTCGCAATATCTATGTACTCATGTTGAAGCTTTGCACTGTCCATTAGCGTTATTACTTCTGTGAGTACAGTGCCATGTTCATCACTATTGTTATAAAAATGGCCATTACTCACAAAGCTATCAATTGCCAGTTTGGCTGCTGCTTGCGCAGATTTAGTGTACGTAATCTGCTTGTTATAAAACTCAACGTAATATCCGATTCTCATAAAATAAAACAGAGTTGCAAGGTGCGAATCACCTTTGCCAAGATAGTTTTGCGATAGGTTCGCTGCTTGCGCCGCTGCTGCAAGTACATGCTCTTGCGTATAAATTTTGGTTTCTAATGTTGTACCTATATCTTGAAAGTTATTGATACAGTCATAACCTTGTCGTTGAACTTCTTTTAGAAACGCTTGGCTGTCATGAGTGATAAGCTTTTCGATATCACAAGAGGGAGAGCCACTTCGTGATATTTGTTTGGGGGTTGTTAGCTTAGTAGGGGAGAGTGGGGGGGGTAATTCGCTTTCTAAACCGTGATGTAATTTGGCGAATGTGGATGATGCGAAACAGATACTCACAATAATGGTGAGCAAGTACTTGATTTTCATTACTCTATCCTCTGACTAAATTTTCCTTCCTCCAACATATAGGTAAGTCATAGGATATGAAATATACAGAATGTAATGGTATGTAATGCATTTCATTACCTTTCTATAGACAACCAACATTCGACAAGCTCAGGATACTGACGTTGTGTTTACTGGGTTCGGTGGCTGTGATTCCTGAATATGTAATTACTTCTGGGGATCTGAGTAGAAAAAGCCCTTTAGAAAACTAGAGGGCTTGAAGTGTTATAGCTATTTAACGTGAGCAGAATTAGCTGTTTGCTTGCTCTAGTTCAATCGTCTCATCTGCGGCTTTCGCTGCGTCTAGCATCTTACGAATAATGAACGATGCTGCCATTGCGATACCCACCATTACAACCGCTAGAACAGTCAGCATTTGGAAGTAATCACCGTAAACCGTTTGAACGATCTCTTGTGTGATATCTTGGCCTTTCTCAAGTGCAATAGACGTTGAGAATACGGCACCAACAATACCTGACATTGCGATTGCTACAGAGAATAAGCTTACTGAGAAGTTCTCGATGTGCTTAGGTGCAACAGACAGAATGAAGGCTACAACCATAGAACCAACAATAACTTCACCAAATGCTAGGAAGAAGTGGATTGCTAAGAACACTTCAGGGCGAATCAGAATGTCTTCACCTACGGTCGTTACTGCCATCGTTAAGATACCGAAAGCGATCGCCGTCAGAATGAAAGAGAAACCTACTTTGGTTGCGGTAGAGAAGTGAATATTTTTCTTTTCTAGCTTAGAGAAGATACCCGTAATAATAGGGCCTGCAACCATACACCAAAGTGGGTTCATTGCCATTGAAGCTTCCGGGGCTACAGGGATGAAGCCGAGTAGATCGCCACGCATTGTGTTGATCGCTACCATTGTCATCGACGTCATCATTTGGCCGTAGTACACGAAGAAGCATGTCGTCAGAAATGTGATGATTAAGATAGTACCCATTTTCAGCATGTCTGATTTCTTCGATTTCATCATCAAAGAGACAAAGTAGATGATTGCTGCCGCGCCGATCGCGTAAACGATGTTCTGACCAATATCCATGTTAGAGAACATGAAAAATACCAAGCCAATCATTGCAGCAGAAAGACCGAGGAACGCAGCCCAGTTTTTTGTGCTAACTGGTTTTTGGTCGATTTCAGCACTTGCTTCAACAAGGCCTTTGCGAACAAAGAGCATCATCAGAAGTGCAGCACCTGCTAGAACACCTGAAAGAAGGAAGCCACCGTGGAAACCGACAACTAGCACTAGCATTGGGAACAGGTATTGACCTAATAGAGCACCAATATTGTTTACTGAGTAGTTGATTGGGTAGCAATTTTCGAAATCTTCTTGAGTTTTGAACGTGCGTTTGTAAAGACTTGGGTAAGAAGGGGACATCAAACCACGCGCATAACTCGCTAAAGCAATACCACATAATGCCATTGGAACATTAGTCGCTGCGGCACCGAGTACCAGTAGACCGTAACCACTTGCGAATCCGAGAAAGGCAATGGTCAATGATCGGTATGCGCCTAAAAATTTGTCGGCGATGAAACCGCCTGCGATAGCAAATAGCGGTCCGATTGCAGAGAAAGCACCAACAACCATCATGGTGTCGGCTTCGTTGTAGTTCAGATCTTCAAGGAAGAAACGAGTCAAGATCACCATGACGCCATAGAACGAAAGTCCGAACATCATTTGGCAGAACATCATTGATTTGTTTAATCTATTCCACATTATTTTATTCTCACATTTGTGTTGATATGTAGTGTAATTACCCAATTATAATATCATTAATAGCAATACATAAAATGAAACATTTGCTGTGTTCGTTACTTTGCTCTCTATATCTTTTCTTATCGGGCGATTCATTTTTCTCATGCATTAAATATGCAATATTAGATTTTGCTGGTGGATGGTTGTGTAAATGTCGGTCAGATTTATTTGTTGCTAATCCGCAAGCCAAATAAGGAAAGTTACAGGTGGTAATCTTGTAAAATATTCAAGTGAGCATCACTTTCAATTAGCTGTTGGATTTTAGCCAATAAAAAGCCAGCTTGGTGGCTGGCTCTGTTTGGGTATCGAAAACGACGTTTACGAGAATGCTGTCTCTACAGCGGCTTTCTCGACTCGTGTTCTTAGCGGTTATTCACAAGGAGGAGCCATGTGGATCACGGCCAAGCCACCTAAGGACGTTTCACGGTACTTTTTGTTCATGTCTTTACCTGTTTGGTACATGGTTGCGATAACCTTGTCTAACGAGATAAGACACTTACTGGTGCGTTTCAGCGCCATACGTGATGCGTTGATGGCTTTCATTGCGCCCATTGCATTGCGCTCGATACATGGCACTTGAACAAGCCCACCGATTGGATCACATGTCATACCTAGTGAGTGTTCCATAGCGATTTCAGCTGCGATGCAGATTTGTTCGTTGCTACCACCGCGTAGGGCGGTTAAGCCTGCTGCAGCCATTGATGAAGATACGCCAACTTCGCCCTGACAACCCACTTCTGCACCAGAAATCGAAGCGTTGGTTTTGTACAAGATGCCAATAGCGCCAGAGACTGCTAAAAAGTCTTTCAACTGCTTGGTGTCTAGCTCTTTGATGAAGCGGTGGTAGTACATTAGTACCGCAGGGATAACGCCAGCCGCTCCGTTAGTTGGCGATGTTACGACTTGTCCACCCGCAGCGTTTTCTTCACTTACAGCAAAGGCAAATAGGTTAATCCAATCCATGATCTCCATTGGATCGTTTTCAATCGAAGCATTGGCCTCAAGCTTTTTCAAAAGAGCAGGGGCTCGACGCGTCACTTCTAGACCGCCATCTAGTATGCCTTCGGTGTCGAAGCCTCGCTGCATGCACAGAGACATCACCTTCCAGATTTGGTCGGCTTTCTGGTCAATCACGTCCATGCCTTGAAAAGACACTTCATTGCGCAGGATTAAGCCACCAAGGCTAAGCCCTTGCTGCTCTGACAATTCAAGTAGTTGGTCGGCAGAAGAAAAAGGGAACTCAACTTGTGTTTCTGCTTCTTGCTTGCCGTTTTGTAGCTCATCAGCGGTTGCAATAAAGCCACCACCAATTGAGTAATATGTTTCCATCTCTAAAAGACTACCGCTTGCGTCAAAAGCAGAGATGGTCATGCCATTTTCATGCAGCGGAAGATTGGTTTTATGGAACAGCAAGTCGCTTTCTACGTCGAAGTGAATTTCATGGTTACCGCTAACCAGTAGAGACTTATCTTCAATTGCTTTACGCATTGCTTTGTTAGCACTGGTAATTTTAATGGTGTCGGGGCGGTTGCCGAGTAAACCTAATAAGGTCGCTCTGTCTGTATGGTGACCAATACCCGTTAATGACAACGAGCCGTATAAGTCGATTTGAATACGCTCTACTTGTGTAAGCTGAGCATCAATTTTTTGGGTAAAGTTAAACCCAGCGATCATTGGTCCATTTGTGTGGGAGCTGGACGGTCCAACCCCAATTTTGTAGATATCAAAAATAGACAGCATAGTAACTTCCTGTGAAGACGGTTCGATGAACGAACTCTGTGTAAAATTTGTATTTCGTTAGTTCCACTTCTTTGGGTGAAGCAGTTCTTTGGCTGAAACAGCTCTTTGGCTGAAACAGTACTTCGATTGAGCTGGTTCTTTGCTTTAAAGGTCTCTTTTATTGAAACTCGTGTTAACAAGCATAGAGCGATGAAATACAAGAGCGTGCTATGTTTGCTTTAAAGCGACACGTCTATTCTTGTATGACCCGAGATGTTGCTATCAATAGTGAGCATTATTGAGAGCAACATGTAAGAATTTCAAAATACTTTTGTTAATAAGTATTGTATACATAATTCACTCCATCTAATCACTAAAACGAGACTTGAACATAAAATGAGCATTATTCACCTCCTTATTGTGCTAGGTAAGCGACTTAATGAGAATAAATTGACTAATGAAGGAATCAGTCGAGTTGATGCTTTAGTTGAGTATCTGGCTGGGCCTTTGGCTGAAGAGTCGAACCAGCAAACGGCTGTGGCGTTCTGTGGTGGGGTGACACAAGGCCAAACCGTTTCTGAAGCCGATATGATGCACGAGTATTTTCGAGAGCTTGAAAATCAACGTGAGTATCCGTTTCCCATAGGGGCGGTTTTACTTGAGCAGCATTCGACAAATACGGTTGAGAACATTCAAAACTTGGCCTCAGAGATGATTGAAAGTGGGCTGTTTACACGCGGGCAGAGTGTGACGGTGACGTTCGTTTCTAATGACTACCACTTACAACGTATCTTCGAGATTCAATCGCTGATGGACGAGCAAGGTTTGCTTAAGGTTTTGGTCGAGAAGTGCTCTGCACTTGGGGTGGAACTACAAATAGATCCTCAGCGAGAGGCTCATGTCGCAGTGCCATACCCTCATCAAACAGAGCAAGGGCAATTGTTTCTGTTAATGGATGCTCTGACGACCTACCGAGTCTATCTTGAAGGTGTCTCTGTGGGTGCATTTAAGAGGGATTTGGATTCAGTAAGACGAGAGCCAGAAAGGTTGTCTTTGGAAGCCTTGTTAGCGGCAAAGGAGTTAGTCGGGCGTTCATCTCATTTTGATATCGTAGAAAGCTTGCTTCCAGTGTTGGAGACCTGCATCCAAAATACCCCAGTCGGAATCGACATAGAAATAGTTAAGGAGTACCTAGCATTGCTCGATACTAACCTGACTTTATTGAATCGTTATTTAGATCCAGAATCAGATCACACACATCGCTGGTGGAGATAGCGAAAACACCAATATTAGTAATACAGGTAGGTAGCCAAAAGGTGCTTTGTGTATGAGGGTGATGTGTGTACAAAGTTGATGTGTATAGTAAGGTAAACCGACCGCTCGATAGCGAACAGTTTACCTAATGTCATGTCATTTGACAGGGTGGCATTAGTGAAGGGTCAACGTCGTGTATAGGTGTGACGTCAACAGTTCACGATGTCGCAGCTTAGCTTTCTTCTTTTTGCTCATGGTTGTTGCGGTAGTATTCCCACTGTTCGATACGTTCACCGTCATCAAATACACAATAAGTAGTGCGTTGATTGTTTTCAGTTACGGTGTCTAATTCACCATCTTGTTGAACACAATAAACCGCAGCTGGGTTAGCCACTGAAACACGTTGGCCTTCGCTATATTCTGCATAGTCGTTTGCACAACCGCCCAACACAACGGCAAATACAGCCATCAAACCAATTTTCTTCATGTTTATCTCCTACGTGATAACTCTATAATCGAATGCGTTAAGTTCTACAGAACCAGATTAGAAGCTCTATGAAACTAGTATATTTTAGATTTCAGAAAAGGTTGTTCTAATTTGGTCAAGATATTGAAATAGGTTGATATTTCGCTATTTTTAACTGCTTTTTGAGTGTTTGATCATGCTGGCATAGCTGGTGCTCTAACAGGAACGGTCTCTGTCAATAAAGTGCTACTTGATGGTTATTTCTACTAGATAGCAGTGGGGGAACAGCGATCAAAAGCAGAGGTTATGTGTTCTTTCAGGGGACGGAGAACGTCGAATCTATTGATGATTATGATATGATGCCGCCAAATTCAGTAGAGCAGTCAGAATCATGAGACACCTAAAAACCACTATTCACCCTGATATCGATCACCTAGACAATAAGACGGTATATAAGCGCAATGCTGCACGTGCGATTGTGTTAGATGGCGAAGACATTTTGATGCTTTATACAGAGCGTTATCACGACTACACCATTCCTGGTGGTGGTTTGGATGACGGTGAAGATGTGATCGCAGGTATGGTCCGTGAGCTTGAAGAAGAAACGGGTGCGAAGAACATTCACAGTATTAAACCGTTCGGTATTTTTGAAGAGTTTCGTCCTTGGTATAAAGATGATGCAGATATAATGCACATGATTTCTTACTGCTACTCATGCAAGATTGATCGTGAGCTTGGCGAAACAGCTTACGAAGACTACGAAGTGAAAAACGGGATGAAACCGGTGTGGATGAATATCCATGAAGCGATCGCTCACAACGAAAAGACCATGGCTGAGAGCCCTAAAAAAGGCATGAGCATTGAACGTGAAACCTTTTTGCTGCATCTAATCGCAAAGGAAATGCTGTAACCCTTTTGATAAATCAAAACTGTTTAAAAGTAGAATGTTTTAAACAGTTTTGTTCACCATGAACCAACAATAATTCCTCCCTCCTTTAGTTGAGCTAACCCATCGTAATTTGAGTTTTAAGCAAAACGCCTCCAGTCCGTAAACAACCTATCCGTTTCCAACCAGCATAGAACGTTTCTTTATCTAACAGACTTTCAAGTTGACTAACCTCTCATCAAATTGATTCTTATTTTGAAGAAAAGACCGTTTCATTCTGACTGTAATTTCAATGTGGAAAAATAAGTCTTATTTTTCAATGTTATACGGTGATTTTGAAATGATCGGAAACTTGGCTTCTCTTTTGCTTATTTGTATTAAGCAGCTCGCTTTATCGGCACCAACATAATAAACAAAGATGCGAATAGTTTGTTTCAGAGTTAACTGAGACGCTTCTTTAACTTGCCGTTCAGAGTTCACACACTTTTCAAGGAAATCGCTCATGCGAAGAAGAAGTCGAGGTTTACTATGAAATACAAGCAAGTTATTTATCTTATGACGGCCGTTGCCAGTGCCCCTGTCTATGCAACGACGGTAGATTTGGACTTTTCAAATCATGTAGAGGCGACGAACGGCAGCAGTTCCTGGGCTGGGCCAACCTATGATGGATCTTCGATGCACTTCCTCAACGTTGGTACACATGATGGAAAAACAATAGATGCCAAAGTGTCTAGTAGTGTGTTCGGTGATGCGACATTTTTGTTTCATGCTCCTAACTACAAAGTTGGTGCAACACAACCCTCAGGAGATATTGGTTTTCTCTATCAAACTAACTCTGCGGGCTCTGCAGGTCTAACCTATACCTTTGAATTTTATGATGGTACGGATGGACTTTCAGGTACGTTCTCAGTGCCTTATACACTTCCCGAATTTGACATGATTGGCTATGACATTGATGGCGAACCCGTGCAGTCGGAGCAAGTAAGAGTGTTTAAAAGTGAAGGTTTCTACAGTTATCAACTTGGTAGTGCTAGCGCGAGTTTGACGGCGGAAGAGAGTGCCGATGGAACGTCGGTTCTATTCACCGGGCCAGGTACGAACTATTCGGAAACCGACACTTCCGGTGCTGTAAAATTCACCTACAAGAATACCTCGATTGTAACTCTACAATTTGAAACGGTTACGAGCAGTAGCAGTAGTTTCCCCAACCCGATTTTCTCGGCATTTGACGGTAACTGGGACTTATCTGGATTTACTACGCCAATAGAAAGTTCAGATGAATCTGATTTTGGTGACGCTCCTGATAGTTATGGAACGTTGCAGGCGAGTAACGGTGCTGAGCATGCGATATCTTCCACACTGTACTTAGGTGCTAGTGTTGATGCCGATACAGATGGCCAACCTGGTGCATCATCCAACGGCGATGATTTGGATGTTGGCGGAAATGATGATGACGGAATTGCACTGTTGACGAATCTTGAAGTCGGCTTAGACAGTTTAATTAATGTCAACGTTGTGGGGAGTGGTTATCTGCAAGCTTGGGCTGACTGGGATATGAATGGATCTTTTGAGGATGACGAGCAGATATTAAAAAATCATTCTGTTGTAGATGGAAGCCAAGTCGTCCCTATTCGAGTGGGTGATGATGCTGTCGTTGGGAGCGTACAAACTCGATTCCGTTTAGCGAGTAGCCCTAACATTCCGAGTGACGGTTATGTTGGTGATGGTGAAGTTGAGGACTACGTGTTTAACGTTACGGATCCTGGCACAACGGTTCAACATTCGAATTACTATACAGCGGCCTTCGAAGATAATTGGCCAGAAGTTGGTGACTTCGACTTAAATGACGTTGTGGTTTACTACCGCACCACCATTTTAAGTAAAGAGGACGCAGTGCTTCGAATGGATATTACGGGAACCATAATGGCCTACGGTGCTTCTTATGGTAATGGACTGGGATGGAAGCTTGATGGCTTCGATGAGTCAGATGTCGATCTTCAAACGGCTCGAGTGCAAAAGAATGGCGCGACTCGGGTAAATATTTCGCCGTTTACGGGTGAAGACAAAAGTGTTGCATCGCCAGGAGGAGACCTCGTTGTTGTCGCGTCGTTGAACCTAAAAAATGATCTGCCGATTAACGGTGAGTGTATGTTCCACCGCACTAACCCTTCTTGTAGTCCGACTTTAGAAGCTGACCAAATGACGTTCAGTATTTCTCTGCCGTTTGCTTCTGGAAACGAGCCCACAGCGAGTTCACTGATGCCATTAAGTGGCTTCGACCCATTCATCTTTGGTGCGGGAGCGGGTTATTACCATGGTGACAGTTTCTCTACATCGCCAGGGAAAGACTTAGAAATCCATACTGCGGACTTCCCACCAACGTCGCGTGGCACGTTAGTGAGTGATTTCTATGGTATTGCACAAGATGATTCAGACCCGTCTAGTGATAAATATTACCGAACGACACAAAACATGCCTTGGGGTATCTTAATTTCATCACCTTGGAATCATCCATCAGAATACATTGATGTTAGTGAGGTGTACCCCGAATTTGCTGAGTGGGCTACATCAGGCGGTGCTTCAAAACCAACGTGGTACCAAAACCCTAACGCCAACAAAACTTGGTCAACGGAAGATTAATCAGGAGGATTTATGAAAACAATCAAACTAATTTTGAGTGGTGTAGGCTTTGTATTCCTTTCAGCTTGTGGCGGCGGAGGTGGAGGTGATAGTACCGCTTCATCTCCAAGTGCTGTCGCTCCTCCGAGCAATACTACGGCTCCGGTCCCCGTCACTCCTCCGAGTAATTCGACCGTTGGTAGCAATAACGTGGTGACACCTGCTCCAGTAGTGATACCGCAGTCTATTAAATCATCTGAGTTATCTATACCGGAAGGTTTTGATTTTTCTACGGAGAGAGAAGTGTCTGTAAACGTTGACGTAGCAAGCTCGCAAAGTTCTCGAGGTTTTATGAGTATTTATACAGAATTCAATGGTGATGTTGTCGATTACACCTCACAAGTGCTGAGGAGCCCAATCAATCAAGATATTGAGTTCTCTACAACTCTCCTTTTACCCAATCATGTAGATAAAGTATGGGTTGAAGTCTGGTATCCGTCGGCAATGGGAAGTGAAGTGAAACTCCTTGTAAATATTGAGGACGATAATGTAGACGTGATTCTTTAATCTTTATCTTCTACCAAACAACGTTACCGCTATTTAGGCGGTAACGTTGTTTTAGGCGCTTTTGTTGTGAATTTTTCTAACATCGAGACCTGAGATAACCTGTATAAAATGAATGGAGTGATATTATCAATCCGGTGTTTTAGGTGTATCTTTACTTAAGTGACGCTCGTTTCTAGCTTTACGAAATCACCAAAACTCGGTGAGCCTGCCCTAAACAAAGAAGACTATGAATAAAAGACAGTTTGTTGCCCATTATTTGCGCATGAATCGCACCTCGTACTTACTGGCGATTGTGTTCATTTTTCTCGTTAACTGGTTACAGGTAGAGATACCTCGTTATATCCAACTTGCCATCGATCTTATTGAGGATGCTTCAACAACGGGCCATCAGCAGCTTCAAACCTATGTTTGGATCGTGGTCGGCATGTCGGTTGCCATGGTGGTGGTGAGAATTCTGTCTCGTATCTATGCGCTTAATCCGGGGCGAATTACAGAAGCAGCACTAAAGAGTACACTTCTACAAAAGCTGAATCGCTTACCGAGCAGCTTTCATGAACGTTTTGCATCTGGTCGGCTAATTTCAATCATGAATAATGACCTTAGCGGCATCCGACTGATGTTTGGTGTGGGGTTTCTTCAGTTCTTCAATGCGTTGCTTGCGTTGTCGCTGACGCCTCTCTACATGTGGCGCATATCGCCAGAACTCACACTGTATTCGATTATTCCTATCTCAATCGCTTTTGTGATTTTCCGTGTGGGCTTCAAGCGTATGAAAACACTGCATTTAGAGCACATGAAACGTCTACAAAACTTGTCTGCTCAGCTAATGAGTTACCTGTCTGGGATTGATTTGATTAAGAGCCAGCAGATGTCACCTTGGGTGAAAACCGAAACTGAAAAGCTTAACCAGTTATTGCTTGAGTGCCGCCTTAAAATCACACGTATTCAAGTCTTCTTTATGCCGGTACTCGACTACGCCAATGACCTGATGAAAATCATCATTCTTGGGCTTGGTGGCTACATGTTAATGAGACAAGAGCTAACCCTCGGTGAAATTACTGCTTTCCTAACTTACTCGGTTTTACTGGCTATGCCATTGATGCAGCTTGGCAGAATCGCGACCATTTATCAGCGTGGCATGGTAGGTATTCAAAGTGTACAAACCATTCTTAATGCAAAAATTCCAGATCTTGATGAAGATAAGCTCACTGAGTTAGATGTTGAATCTCTGAAGGGAAAAACGTTTTCTATTCGCAATCTCAGCTTCAGCTATTCAGGTGAAGAACGTCTGATTCTCGATGACATCAGCTTTGACATTCCAGCAGGTAAGAAAGTGGGTGTGCTAGGCGGAATCGGAGCGGGTAAAACGACATTAGTTAATTGCTTGAACCATCACTTGGATGTTCCAGAAGGTTCGGTTTTCCTAGGCGAAAGAGATGTCACTAGCTTCTCACGCAGTGATTTGCGCCGTTACGTGAAAACCGTGACGCAAGACCCTTATCTGTTTTCTGCAACCGTCGAAGACAATATCCGCTTCGGTAGCTTAGATACTGACTTGGCAAAGAGTCAGGTTGATGAGGTTTTAGAACTGAGTCAGTTAGCCAATGACGTTACACGTTTTGAGCATGGCGACCAAACCTTAGTCGGTGAGAAAGGGATCATGTTGTCGGGTGGTCAGAAACAGCGCTTGAGCATTGCTCGATCTTTATTGCAACCCACCGACCTGATCATCATGGACAACGTTCTATCGGCTGTCGACTATGAAACAGAACGTAAGATTTTAGAGGGCTTGTTTAAGCGCTTGGAAAATCAATCGGTACTTGTGGTTTCACACCGTGTTAATGCCCTTGAATATATGGATGAAATTATCGTGTTGAACGAAGGTAAGGTGATTGCGAAGGGCGACCACGCGACGTTATTGAAAACGTGCGATTACTATTACGATACATGGCAGTTACAGCAGAATGAAACGGAGGCAGCAGCATGTTAAAAGGTGTTGATCTCAAGTACCTCAAGCACTTTTTTAAGTTTGCTAAGAAATACAAACGCTCTGCGATTCTGGGCATTGCTATGCTTCCGCTCTCTGTCATTACAAGCCTATTGTTTCCTTGGCTGATCATTCAAGTGATCGATGTTCATTTAAGTCATGGTGATATGGATGGGCTGCTCGAATATGTCTTCTATCTAGTTGCTGTGCTGGTGGCGAGCTATGTGGTGGATACCACCTATTCGTATAACCTACGTAAAACGGGGCAGTACACGATAACCGACATGCGCTCAGTGTTGTTTGCTCGTGTGCTTAAACTGCCGCGCAGCTATTTTGATAACACACCGATTGGCGTCACGCTCTCACGATTAACCAGTGACTTGGAAACCATTGGCGAGACGTTTGTTCAGTCGGTTGTGGGGCTAGTTAAAGACAGTATCAATACCATTGCTCTGTTGGTGATGATGTTCTTCATTGATTGGCAGTTAACGATGATTGTATTGATCATTATGCCACCGGTGATGTATTTGACGGTGTATGTGAGAAACCGACTTCGTGCTTTGTATAAGGTGACTCGTTCTTCGCTGGCTCGCGGTATTGGCTTTTTACAAGAAGTCTTATTTGGCATGAAAACCGTTCAGATGTACCGAGCGGAAGAGCAAGTCGAGCAACGCTATCAAGGCTATACTGATGAGTTTTTAAGAGCGCAGAAGAAGATCAATAAATACGATGCGATTTTGTTCTCGTTTATCTCTGGCATCACCTCTATCACCATCGCGATTATGATCTGGTATGGCTCTGAGCAAGTGATAGAAGGGGCACTCACCTTGGGTGTGCTGATTGCGTTCATCAACACTTTAGAGAAAGTGTTTGTTCCGATCCGTGACTTTACTTCGCAGATCGCTTCGATTCAGAGTTCATTTGCAGCGTTTGACCATATTGAAGAGTTGTTTGTTGAGCCGACTGAAGAGGAAGGACGCAACCTGTTGCCATCTAACAAGGTTGAAAAACAGCTCGAACAGTTTGTGAGCCTAGAGTTTAAGAACGTGAGCTTCCGTTACAAAGACGGCTCTCCATATGTTCTAAAGAATGTCTCGTTTGTATTGGAGAAAGGGCATCAAATCGCGCTTGTGGGTTCGACGGGGTCGGGTAAGTCGACGGTTCTGCGTCTGATCTCTAAAACCTACCAAGACTATGAAGGCAGCATTTTGTTGAATGGAATAGAGCTGTCTCAGATCTCAAGCGAAGACTCTGCTCATTTGTTCTCAATGATGATGCAAGACGTGCACTTATTTGAAGAGACCATCCAATTCAATATCGCGCTGGGTAAAACGCATCTATCTAGAACTGAGGTTGAACAGGCTGCGCGCTATGTTTATGCCGATAAGTTTATTGAACAATTGCCACAAGGTTATGACTTCCACTTGGAAAAGAACGGATCCAACTTGTCTGTAGGGCAAACGCAGCTTATCTCGTTCGCTAGAGCGGTTGCACAGGGTGGTCAATTGATGATGCTTGATGAGGCGACCAGTTCGGTAGATTCAATCACCGAAGACCTAATTCAAAAAGCAATGCAGCGCCTTTTCAAGGAAAAAACCGTGATTGCGATTGCACACCGTTTGAGTACCGTTCGTCACTCAGATACGATTTTGGTGTTGGAAAAGGGTGAAATTGTTGAGCAAGGTAATCATCGACAGCTAATAGCACACAATGGAATTTATGCAGGATTGTTGGAAGAGTCCGTGGTTGGAGGAATCGATTGTAGAAGTGAGTGACTATCGAGCTATAAATAACTATTAACTAATACGAATAAGCCAAACTTGTCGACTTCCTAGCTTGTATGACTATTACAAGATACAGTTAGCCTAAAGATGAAACATATAAGGAATGTATAATGCTTCGAATCTTATTGATTGCAGTTATCTCGGTGTTCAGCACGATGAGTTTTGCAAGCGAAGAGGTTGAGTACTCAGAATTGGACTATTTAGATCGACCGTTGATGGAACGCTATATCTTGGATGAATTGAAGCAGCTAAGAATGGACCAACAAGATCTTGAAAGACGTTTGACTATTCAGATGACCGACCGTGAGCTCGCTGTGGCGGACAAATCGCTGAATTACGCCAACGTGACTGTAACCTATTTTTTCTACATTATTGCGGGTGTCGCTTCACTTATCGCATTAGTTGGGTGGCAATCGCTTAAAGAACTCAAGCACACAACCAAAGAGATGGCTGACCAGCGATTGAATTCTATCGCTCAAGAGTACGAGAAGAAGTTTAACGTTCTTGAAAGGGATCTAAAGCGTAAGACTCGAATTATCTCAGAGAACAACCGAGAAATTGAAATCATCAATGAAATACACAACTTATGGTTGAGAGCGCAAAATGCTCAAACCGCCGAGCAAAAAATTGAAATTTACGATGAGATCTTAAAAGTCCGCCCTGGTGATTTAGAGGCGCTCACTTATAAAGCTGATGCCGCAATGGACATGCAGGAATACCATTGGGCAATGAGCTTATGTAACCGTGTATTGGAAGTGGATGATCAAAATGCTCACGCCTTGTACCAACGAGCTTGTTCGTATGCAAGATTAGGTGCTGAAGGTCAGGCAATCGACGACTTAGAGCGCTCTATCGAAGCCAGTGGCTCAATGCGAGAGTTGCTAGCTGAAGAGCCAGATTTTGAGATGCTACGCGGCTTAGATCGTTTTGAAGCGCTTTGTGAAGAGTAATTATTTAATGGCATGGTGAGCTTCGTACGCTTACTATGCTTTTAATCATTTTTACGGAACGGTTTCTTACATTTCGTTTATTTTATTGAATTAATTGTTATGTTATAACATTTGAAAAGTTCATTGTGATAACCGTTGAGTATTTTTATGAAGTTCCTCCGCACTGGCCTGATAGTGACTGCTATCAGCGCATTTTCACTTGCTTTATATCTTTCTCTTTCTCCTGAACCACCAGAAGACATCGCTATCAAAATTACACCTTACCAAGGTGTGGTTTCGGCTGATGAGAAGCCATCGAGTTCAGACGTTGAGTCAAGTTCTCTGGTAAGAGTTCATTATTTTGTCAAAGTTGGGGATACACTCAGTAATGTATTTACCTCTTGGAAACTCCCTTACGGAACGGCTCAAAAGATACTTGAGGCCGATCTAGAATCACTGAAACTGGACACGATCAAGCCTGGTGATCATCTAGAGTTGTTGTTGGATAGTGACTCTAAGCAGCTAGTCGAATTGATTTACCATGAGAGCTTGGTTGAGCAGGCTGTTTACACAGAAAATGATGACGGTAGTTTTAGTTATCAGTTCATCGAGACTCCTGGGGAATGGAAAGAAAAGCTGTACGCAGGTGCGGTGCAGGGTAGTTTTTCCACGTCAGCTTACAAGGCCGGTTTAACCAGTGCCCAGATAGCCAATATCACACGAACGCTGAAAGATAAAATTAACTTCTCCAAAGATCTCAGAGCTGGCGACAGCTTTAATGTTTTGGTTAAAGAGCAATACATGGAAGATCACTTAACGGGTAAGACTGAAGTGCAAGGGGTCTCTATCAAGCTACGAAATAGGGAAGTGGCGGCTTTTCTTGCTGCGGATGGACGTTTCTATGACCGAGAAGGGAATAGCCTTGAGCAAGCTTTCAATCGATACCCAATAGACAAACAATTCCGAAGAATCACTTCATCATTCAACCCATTCCGAAAGCATCCTGTGACTGGACGTGTATCGCCGCATAATGGTACTGATTTCGCCACACCTGTGGGTTCACCCGTTTATTCAACGGGAGACGGTAGGGTTGTGGCACTTCGTGACCATCCATACGCAGGGAAATACATAGTGATAGAACATAACAGTGTTTACAAAACTCGTTATCTGCATTTGAGTCGATTCTTGGTTAAGAAAGGGCAACAGATTAAGCGTGGGCAGGAAATTGCGTTGTCGGGTGCAACAGGCCGTTTAACAGGGCCTCACTTACATTTTGAAGTGTTGGTACGTGGAAGGGCGGTCGACGCGATGAAGGCTGACCTGCCTTTGGCAAGCTCTATATTACCGAAAGACAAGGGGGCGTTCCTCGCTCGAATTGCCTCTTTTGATGAGATCATCTCTGAGCAAGAAGGCAGAACGAGTTAAATTCACTTCAGCCACGGCTTATCCTTATTCCAACCTTCTGGTGATAAACAAACCGAAGGTTGGAATAAGCATTTATTGAATCAAATAATTTCAGATTCGATTAAGCGACGACAACCGCCGTGCCGCTCGCTGATACCATCAACATGCCATTACCTGTTCCTAAGACTTCATAATCGATATCGACACCAACCACTGCGTTTGCACCCGCTTCAATCGCCTTCTGCTCCAGCTCTTTGAATGCGTAGTTACGTGCTTTCTCCAGTTCCTTTTCATAGGTGCCAGAACGTCCACCGACGAAGTCGCGAATACCTGAAAACATATCCTTGAATACGTTAACCCCTAGGATGGCTTCTCCGGCGATAACCCCTTTGTAGTCGACAATGCGTTTGCCTTCAACAGATTGAGTGGTGGTAATAATCATAATGGCCTCTGTAAGTTAGATAAGTTGTTACTAGATGATTGGTTACTAGATGAGTTGTTACTAGTTGATTAGTTATTTGATGATTAGTTACTTGCTGAGTTTTGTCTCTGAGCGAGTGAATTCATGCCTCAACCATGTTCTCAGTTTTAGCACACTTTCTTGTTTTAATTTGTTTTTTGGACAAACGAAATAGAAATCTTGATGGGGGTTAGCCACTGGCTCACTAATTTCGACCAACATGCCATGGCTGATGTCATCTTTCACAAACAAGCGGTGAGTGACTAATACACCAAGCGAACGAATGGCAGCCTGTACGGCTTGAATCGAGACATCGAACGTCAAGTTACTGTGGAACGTCGGCATGGGTGTTTGGTAATGATCGCACCACACTTGCCAGTCATGCTGTCTTCTTGGGTTGAAGACACCAATGGTTGGGTTTTGTTTCACCAGTTGTTCAACGCTTAATCCCATTTGGTTTTTCAATAGTGCTGGGCTGCACACCAATACCAGATCATCGTCACCGAGCTTTTCGCTGTAATATCGGTCCCACTCGCTCGGTTTACCGTGCACCAGCGCGATGTCCACACCTTCTTGTTCTATGTCGAAAGTGCCCGTTAGCGTGGATATACGAATATCAAGAGAGGGGGCAAAGCTTTGGAATTCCGAGACTCGCGGGATCCACCAGTGCATGGCGAGTGAGTTCACCATGTTGAGGGTGATGCGGTGGTCGTTAGGCGTTTTGGCGAGTTCTTCTGTGGCTTCTATTACTTGTTCCAGTGCGGGTGCGACTTTTCGATAATATCGCTTACCTGCGGCATTTAGAACAACACGACGACCCACACGTTGGATCAGCGGCTTATTGACCAGTTGCTCTAATGATTTTATCGCTTGGCTTACCGCTGAATGACTGACGTACAACACGCGAGCGGCGTCGGTCATGCTGCCAGTCTCAGCAACAGCAATGAAAGCATAAACGGATTTAAGCGGAACGAGTTTTTTCATTGGTAAGTTTTCCTTACAGTTATAGTTAATATTACTCGCTATTTTTCATCACGTCACGCTTCTAAAATAGGTGTCATAGGAGGTGATAATTATGTCTGATATTACCAAGGCGACGACTTTCATGTTGTTGTCGACGTTCAGTTTGTCTTTGAGTGGCTTGATGGCCAAGTATCTATCTGAAGTGATGCCAATCTCGCTACTCAGTTTTGTGCGTTTTTTGTTACCCAGTCTGTTCTTATTCTTATTCTTGATGTTTTACAAAATAACGAAACCTTCACTCGATATGTGGAAACCTTTAGTGATGCGAGCGATCTTTATGGTGGCGTGTCAGTGGTGTTTCCTTACTTCACTACAAACCTTAACGCTGGTTGAAGGTGTGGTGTTATTCAGTACGGGTCCGCTGTTTATTCCATTGTTAGAAAAATTAATATTCGGAACTAAGATTCATACAACGACTATCGCATGTTTAGCAATTACATTTTTCGGCGTAGTGATGATGGCAGGGGATTGGTCGCAGTTTGAGTTTGGTTCGGAGTTTTTTAGACCTGCGCTATTGCTCGGGCTTCTAGCGGGTGTGTTTAATTCTGGCTCGCAAGTGAGTCTGTACCGAGCATCTAAAACTAGCCTGACACCAGCAGAGCTTAACGCATGGACCTTTTTAGTCGCAGCAATACTTGTTATACCTATGCTCGTGTTGACTTCTGTTTCTGCTGTACCAGATGTATTTAAGGGGGATAGTGTGTATGGAGCTTTAACGACTTTGCTGTCGTTTGATGACTTGCGTTGGATTGGACTTGGTGCATTTGGACTCGCACTGTTTACCATCAATACTCAAATTTTCCGCTCCAAGGCTTATAAGCTTGCAGACAGCGGTTCCCAGTTAGCACCACTGATTTTTACTAACATGCTGTTTAGCGCCTTATGGCAGGGGTTGTTCTTTGATGATGTGTTTTCTACTCAGCAGATGATTGGCATTAATCTGATTGTTGTGGCGAGCATTACCAACACGCTATTAGCGAAGAGACACAGCAAAGCAAAAGCCAAGCAAACGCCGCGAGTCACAGTGGCTGTAGCGACTGTAGTGGACGTTGCGGTATTGGACTCGGCAGCTAAAAGCTAACCATTGAGCTTATGAAGCTTATGGTCTTTAGTCTGAATGGTTAGCTTAAAACAATGAGCGTATGTACTCTTTGACTCGGTCGATGTGTTCGTTTGGTTCAATCTCGCAACGCTGTTTAGTCTCTAGGAATCGCTCAGCGTATTTGTCGTAGATTTTGTTTTCTAAGAACAGCAAATACAGCTTGGGATCGATATGACCGCTGGTGGCCATGTCGGTCATGATGTTGAGTGATTCGCTTAGGAGTTTGCCTTTCTTATACGGGCGATCACTAGAGGTGAGCGCTTCAAAGACATCAGCAATGGCCATCGCTCTGGACGGTAGAGGTAATTGGTCTTCGCTTAAGCCTCTTGGGTAGCCCTTGCCGTCGATACGCTCGTGGTGTCCGCTGGCGATATCCGGAATATTCTGGAGGTAAGACGGATAAGGCAGCTTGTTAAGCATGGTGAAGGTTTGAATAATATGATCGTTGATCATGAAACGTTCTTCATCGTTTAACGTGCCACGACGAACTTTCAAGTTGTGCAGTTCACCTTGGTTGTATTTGACCTCTCCTGGCTTAAGCACAAACGCTTCTTGCCATACATCAGCAGGGCTAAAGCCATTATCCCACGGTATTTTATGTTCGGGTTTATCAGCAAGTAGCGGTTCCATCACCGGTAGTATTTGGTCTTTTCTTGCTGGCTCAGCTTCACTCTTCTCTGTCGTGTCTTGTTGTTCATTGAATCTCTCTTTTTCAGACCAAGATAACCCTAGCTGATCGTCGAGTGTTCGTTTCCATTGGCGCTTGGCTATTCGGTCTAAGCGTTCTAGTTGTTCGTCCGTCATCGACTCTCCACCAAGGTTACATTCAGCAACAAAGGCAAATTCTTCATCCAATTCTGACAAGCTTTGTTCGAGGATCTTAAGCTGATCCTCTTGAAGCGCTCCGTTCGCTATAGCTTTCCAGTAGTCGGTTTCAGCCTGTTGTTTTAACAGTTCGAAACGCATTCGCACTTCGTGGATTCGGTCGTAAATGGTTTCAAGTTTTGTTGCCTTGTCTACCACATATTCAGGCGTGGTCACCTTGCCGCAGTCATGAAGCCAAGCGGCGAGCATTAACTCTTCCCACTGTTTACTATCCAATGAGAATTGCGGGTAATAACGGTCATCATCAATGGTTGCTTGAGTCAGCCATTTGGTCAGTTCAGGCACGCGTTGGCAGTGCCCGCCCGTGTAAGGTGATTTGGTATCAATCGCTGATGCAATCAACTCGATAAAGGCATTAAGCATGTCTTTCTGTTGCTGCATTTGGTCAATGTTATCTTTGGCTATTTCCGCAAAGCTGAGCAGTTCTCGTAAGAAGGCGTGCTTGTCTGCCTGCATCTTGGTAATCGGTCTTTCATAGCCAATTGCGACGATACCCACCAACAACTTCTCACGGTTTAATAGTGGAAACAGGTACAGATCTGAATTGAAGATCGAATCTTGGTAATAGTTGAGAACATTGTCTTCTCGGTTTAAGTGGATGGTTTCTCCGGATTTAAGCTGGCACAGCAACCAAGGGGTGTGCTTGATGAAGTCATTGATGTCGGCCTTAAAGGGAAGAATAGCGAGGTTCGCGGCCGTATCAAACACATCTTTCTCTTTTGATTGAGTGAAGAGGACGATGGTTTCTGCTTTGGTAATTAAATAGCTTTGATGAGCAATATTTTTGGCTAATATCGAAAATTCCTGATTACCTGCCGTGTCTCGAAGTAGCGTAATAAGATCATGAAGCGTGTGTTCCATCAGCTCAATTGAGTGGGCGAGGTTAGCCACTTCTTGAATCATGCTTTTGGGATAATGAGTTCGCCTGAAGTCAAATCGTGCGATGTTGTCGGTGAGTTGCATCAGTGTATTGAGTGGCTGAGACAGTCTATTAGCAACAAACCATACGATAGCGAAGCAGATGAACAACATCCCAATCGCGACGGCGACTTGCTTGTCACGCATCGAGATAAGATCAGAGAGCAACTCATTGTGTGGCGTAGCCTCTGCCAAATATAAAGTGACATTCTGAGTGAGCTCAACAGGCGTTAGCGTTAATGCCCAAGTGTTTAAGTTGTACTCAACGTTTTTTAGGTTGAGGTTTAATTTCTCCTCGTCGGAGATAAGTGGTGCTATGACGGATGCTTTCAATGCTTCCATCTGTTCACGTTTGGGCACATTAAAGAAGCTTTGGTCTTGCTCACTGCCAGAGAGTTTCCCCGTCGTTTGGTTATTCGTTTTCTCAGTTTTACTTGTGTCGTTAGGCTGGGAGGTAAGCTTGGGAATCGATAGATCAAGTTGATGTTGGCCGAGAAGATTGAAATGTTGATCGAATAGAGCGAGTCGGGTTTGTGGAGAGTAGGCCAATTCACTGATCTGGGAAGAGAGAGATTTCAACGTGAAGTCGGCACCAACGACATGCTTGCCATCCAAAGAACGTCTAGAAAGCGTGATGCCATTGGTTTGCAGGAAATAGAACAGGTAGGGCTCAGAGAGCTGTATTGAGCCGTCAGGCTTTGCGTTACGAAACCAAGGTCGAGTCGTGGGGTTGAACTTACTCTCGGCTTGTCGGGTACTGATCACTTGGTGTGCGCCATCGAGAAAGGTAATAAAGTTTTCACCATCTAGATTGGTGCTGCTGACCATCATGGTCGCTTTCGCGGGAGCGTTGTTGTCGGCTCTCTGTTTAATGGAACTCAGAGGGCGAAAGATTCTGAAGTCACCATCTTCAGAGCCATAGAACAGAGCGACTAAATTGGTATTTTGTTTGAAGATGATATCGACCGAAGCAAGCCAAGATTCTTTTTCGACGGAGGAGGTTTGATGAGCAACAAACGGGCTCACTGCCATCACGTTTAAGGTTGTGATGACTGGGGCAATAGCTTGTTTAAATACCGATTCCAGTTTATCGCGATGTTCATTACTGACTTCGCGCACTGTGCCTAAAAGCAGTTCTTGAGAATGCCGATAACTTATCGAAATCAGTACGGTACCGACAAGAGTGGTCAAAATTAAGAAAAGGCTAGTGATGTGGATACTCAGCGGATATCGTCTTCTTCTCATCTAACACTCCAGTTTGTAGACTGGTTTAAGTATTGACGAACTTGGGTAGGTTGCAAAAAATTGGCGTAATTACCGAGTATGATCGATTTTACTTAGATAAGAAAAGCGTTAGCGTCTTCTGGTAGCCACGTATTCCCGTGTCGTGTAAATGAATACCTAATAAACCTTTATGTTTGGGTGCTAATTGTCACTTTCAACTGATAAACTGGTCGAATTGTTGCTATTAAGCACTCATTTCTTAAGCACGTTTTTTGACCGAGCGAAGAGGGCATTGATTCATGGAACTAAAAGTAGACACCCACACCCACACATACGCAAGTGGTCATGCTTACAGCACGTTGATCGAGAATGCAAAATCGGCAAAACAAAACGGTTTAGCTATGTTTTGTACGACCGACCATTCCGAGTCTATGCCGGGCGCGCCACACTATTGGTTTTTCAGTAACCAACGTGTGCTCCCTCGTTTTATTGAAGATGTCGCTATTATTCGAGGTGTCGAGTCAAACATCATGAACACACAGGGTGAAATCGACATTCATCCGAGTGTGGATAAGAATCTAGATTGGGTGATTGCCAGCTTCCACGAGCCCGTTTTTCGCCCGTCGGATGTTGCTACTCATACAGAAGCATTGTTGAATGTGATTAAAGGCGGTCGTGTTGATGCACTTGGTCATTTAGGCAACCCAAATTTTGATTTCGATTTTGAAGTTGTGATTCAATGTGCGGCGGAACATAACGTAGCAATCGAAATTAATAACACCACGCTTAAAGGCAATAGCCGCGTTGGCAGTGTTGATCGTTGTTACGAAATCGCAAGAATTGCTAGAGCGAAAGGTGCGTTTATTACGACAGGTAGCGATGCGCATTTCTGCATAGATGTGGGCGGGTTAGATCTCGTGTCTTCACTACTTGATGAGGTGGGCGTGGATTCGAGCAAGGTTATTACCCATTCACCACAGCAATTCTTAGCCTTTTTGGCATTACGTGGTCGTCAATCGATTAACGAGTTTTCGGTATTTGAGTGATGGTTTGCCCGGTACTTGTCAGTAATTAGCTAGCTAGTTTGCATTTCGACACAATCAATTTTTGTGCCCGACGGATTTTTGTATACACTAGCCGAAAATAATAAAGTCGAAGTGCCACAATAACGATGGCGCTATCTTCAAAGACACCGCTTCACTTGGAGAAATAATGAAAACTCGCTCAATCCTTTTATCTGGCTTAATCGCTGCTTCAGTATTGTCTGGCAACGCATTTGCTAATGTTGACCTTAAGAAAAATATGCAAGAAATGAAGCTTGCGTTCAAACAAGCGGCAGAAGCTCAAAGCATTGAAGAGATGCAAAAGCCTATCGTTCGTTTAGATACGCTAGTGGCAGAGCTCAAAACGGGTGTTTACCCAATAGAGAAAGAAGATAACTTCATGGAAGGTTTCAAAAAAATCAGTGCATCATTGGATAGCATTGAGCAGAAGCTAGACCAAGGTGACTTAGAGTCGGCACAGCAGGAACTTCGTACTATTGACGGCCTTCGTGAAGAGTACCATGAGAAGCGTAATCCAAGCATTTGGAGCAAGATCTTCGGTTAATTTTCTAATCAATTGAGTTTGCTTATTAGATACGTATCAAAGAGATACGTAACAAAGAGCAAAACCTCAAGATTCGATTTCTAAAACGCTGTCTTACATTACCCTCTTCAAGGGAAGGTGTAAGGCGGCGTTTTTTATTGTCGTTTCTCTAAACAGTTTACTGCTATTTTTCTAGACATTTTACTGCTAAATAGACGCGTAACATTCTTTTGGCTCTTTGGTTGTAACCAGTTTTTAACTAAAAAGAGTGTGCGTTAGCTTCAATTTTTTAACTTGCTGTTAATCTTTACGTTTACCTATATTCCAAGTCCCTCATAATAAGGGAAATTTATAAAGATTTGGAATAATGCGCCGAACCTCGTTCAACTTCTCCATGTTGCTTGCTACAGCATTAAGCTGGGTGCTGGTGACATTAATGCCTGTTATCAATGCTCATGGTAATAGTGCGGGAGTATGGGCGTCGTTATGTACGGTCAATGGCTTTGAACTGGTTCAAATTGAAGAAGGTGAACCTAATACTCATAAAGGAAAGCCGTGTCCCTTTAGCCATTTTTCCACGTTTCACCAAGACAATCTTCCAACTACACTACTGACAACTCGATTGAGTTCTATTGTCTCAGACAGCTACGCTTTTTTGGCTCTAAGCGAACGCTACACGAGACAAGCCCCGCGCGGCCCTCCCTTTGATATTGCTTAAACCTAACCCACTAAAATAATTAAAAAATAAAGTATTAAGTAAAGTTAAACATGCTCAGATTACTTTCTGATTTTTCAGAAGGTACGTTTGCGTGTGTCAAAGGAAATTATAATGTTGAGAAATGAATCTCAAACCCCTGCGAAAGCACAAGCAACTTCGCAGTCTAAAAGCAGTGCAACAACTGGTTCGAAAACCAATATAAAAAGCAAAGACCGCAATAAAACTCTCTACTTCCTCACTTGGCGCTGGCACTTCTATGCTGGGCTATTCGTTATCCCGTTTATGCTAATGCTGAGCATTACAGGCTTGGTGATGCTGTTTGATGATGAAATCGAACTTGTTTTCCATCAAGACGCGATTGAAATTGTTGCATCGGGCGAACCGATCAAGGTGTCACAACAATTAGCTGCGGTACAAAATCAATACCCACAAGGTACGGTGACACAATTTGTACCGAGTAAAGTCCCTGATCTTGCGAACCGATTTTCTGTATCACTTGAAGATGGCACGTCCGTTTTCGCCACGGTGAATCAATATACTGGCGAAGTGGTAGGAGAAATCCCCCGCAGCGACAGTCTGTATCAACTGGCGAATGACATTCACGGCACTTTGTTGATTGGTGATTGGGGGGATTACCTAATTGAAGTCGCAATAAGCTTGTCTATTCTGTTACTCATCAGTGGCATTTACTTATGGCTTCCTCGAGATAACGCGAGCCGCGCTGGTTTTCTTAAGCTTCGATTTGGTTCAGGAACGCGTATTTTAATGCGTGATCTGCATGCGAATATCGGTGGAACACTGTCATTCATTCTTCTGTTATTTATTCTATCGGGATTATCATGGACAGGTTTTTGGGGCGGTAAGCTAGTGCAAGCATGGAGTACGTTTCCTGCTCAAATGTGGGACGACATTCCTCTGTCTAACGAAACGCATGCTTCTTTAAATCACGGGTCTGAAGAAGAAATGCCTTGGAACCTAGAGCAAACTCCACTGCCTTTGTCTCAAGATAAGCCAGCCGAACACGTCCACCAAGTAGAAGAAGCGTCTGAAGCTCATGATCATTCTAAGATGGGTGAGGATCATTCTCAGCATGTATTATCTACGAGTGATTTCTCGATTGATGATGTGATAGCAAAAGCTCAATCTCTTGGTTTTACGCAATATAAAGTCAATTTCCCGCGTTCAGAAACGGGTGTTTACACCGTGGCCGCCAATACTATGGGAGGCGATATCATCGACCCAACCCAAGATCGCACAACTCACCTCGACCAATATTCAGGGCGCATTCTAGGAGAGGTGACGTGGCAAGATTACAATTTATTCGCCAAAACTTTAGCCGTCGGTATTTCTCTGCACCAAGGTGACATCAGTATCATCAACAAGCTTCTAAATGCGTTGTTTTGTTTGGCATTCATTTTGGTGTCGGTGACTGGTGGTGTGATGTGGTGGATGCGCAGGCCTTCAGGCCAAAGAAAGTTGGGGACGCCACCGAAGTTTGGTGATGCAGGCTTATGGAAAGCAGGCTTGGTGACTGTGGTTGTTATTTCGGTACTGTTTCCACTCGCGGGTGCAACGATTGTGATTGCAATGCTATTGGATTGGTTACTGTTTTCACGCGTTGAGAGATTCAAGACCGCGTTGAGTTAATTGACATGCAAACGGACTTTCTCTATTTGAGAAGGTCCGTTTTATTAATCAGATGATCGCTTCTTTTGTGAAGAAGACTTTAGACTTGATACGGCTCTAGATCTGATAAAGCTTTAGATCTGATAAAGTTCTAGCGGCAGGCCGTCTGGGTCTGCGAAAAACGTAAATGATTTCCCCGTAAACTCATCAACTCGAATCGGTTCGACTTCAATACCTTGTTCTTCCAAGTAGCTTTTGGCATGTTGAACGTCATCAACACAAAAGGCCAAATGTCTTAGCCCTTGAGCTTCCGGAAAGCTTGGTCTTTCAGGTGCGTCAGGGAAGCTAAATAATTCTATTTGAGCGCCATTAGGCAGTGCTAAGTCAAGCTTGTACGACTGGCGCGCTTCACGATAATTCTCAGCAATCACTTCAAGCTTTAAAACTTGTGTATAAAAGCGTTTAGAGACTTCGTAGTCTGAGCAAATAATGGCGGCGTGGTGTATTCCTTTCAGCATCAGTTTATTTCTCCTGCCAGCTTGTCACTCAAGTGTTCCATCGCGTAATCAATGAATACACGTAATCGAGCGGGCATGTACTTGGTTTGAGCAAACTGCATCGCGATAGCGCCATGGTAATTACTCTTGATGGTCCAATCTTCCAATACTTGCACTACAGAGCCTTCAGCCAATGCATCTTGAATCACGAAGTCATGGAAAATACCCACGCCAAGCCCTTCTTTAACACCTTTCAATCGTATCTGAGAGTGGTTCACAGCGTAACGTCCGCTGACGGGGACTGTGTAAAACTCATCACCTTTAAGGAAGTCCCAAATGTGGTCTTTATCTGTTTCTGCAAGGTATAAGCAGTCGTGCTCAGACAGCTCGGTAGGGTGGTGAGGGATTCCTTTGGCATCTAAATAGCCGGGGCTCGCACATAACACGAGGTTTGTTTTTCCGAGTTCTTTCAATACCAAGCTCTCGTCAGGTTTGTCGGTAAGGCGAAAGGCAATGTCGATGCCTTGGCGCAATATGTCGATGTCGCCATCAGCTGCCCTTAGCTTGAGTTGAATCTCTGGATACTGATTTAAAAATGGAACAACAAAAGGCTGTAGCACTGAGTTCAAGAACGCCTCAGGCGCCGCTACCGTTATAGAGCCTGCAGGTTCAGTATGGTCGGAGGTAGACAGCTCAACCGCTTGTTGCGCCGCATTAATCATGACCACGCTTTGGTCGTATACCAACTGGCCTGCTTGCGTGATGATCAATGTACGAGTGGTACGTTCAAACAGCTTTACTGAGAGTGCTTTTTCTAGACGTGTGATCAATTTACTCAACGCTGAGGGTGTCACCCCTAACTGCTTTGCTGCAGCGGTAAAGCTACCTTCATTCACAACTAAGATAAACGAGGCGAGATCGGGAAGTAGGGCGATGAGTTTTGGGTTAATCATAAGTGTCCAGTAGGGCTAGTTGCAACGGTGAGCTTATTGACAATTGTGAGTGATCTTTTCTGATTTGTGAATCAATTTCATTAATCACTTGGCGTGATTGCTCTGATTGCTTGGCGTGTTTTGCTTTTCATCTCATCGGTTTTCATCTGTATAGCGGAGTTGCTGATGCACATTCTAAGAGAAGCGGATAATCATCACCATATCGTTCTGAGATGAAAAATAGAGATCTGATATGAAAGTGAAATTAGACACAAACGGAAGGGGATTTGACGTTAAAAAGAGCAGGTAAGACGCGTTTATGTGCCCTGTGTCACTGGGATGAACCATTATTCGTGCCTGCGATTCATTAATGTTTTTCCAACTAAAGGGATAATCGAGAAGGGGATGTTCAACTAGAATAGGGGTATAAGTTTTACAGTGTAAATGATCGAATTGAAATCGTTTACATCCCCTACATAATGCGGCGCGCGATGCTGCTGAATAATAATTAGGAAGGAATAGACAATGTCTTCTGCATTTTACCAACAGATTCAAACTCAAATCGAAGAAGTTAAAGAAGAAGGTCTTTACAAGTCTGAGCGCATTATCACTTCTGCACAAAAAGCAGCGGTTTCTATCTCGACTGGTGAAGAAGTACTAAACTTCTGTGCAAACAACTACTTAGGTCTTGCTAACCACCCAGCTCTTATCGAAGCAGCTAAAGATGGTATGGATCAGCACGGTTTTGGCATGGCTTCAGTACGTTTCATCTGTGGTACTCAAGACTCTCACAAAGAACTAGAGCAAAAGCTATCTACGTTCCTTGGTAAAGAAGACACTATCCTTTACACATCTTGCTTTGATGCAAACGCTGGCCTATTCGAAACGATTCTAGGCAAAGAAGACGCAATCATTTCTGATGCTCTAAACCACGCATCTATCATTGATGGTGTTCGTCTGTGTAAAGCAATGCGCTTCCGTTACTCGAACAACAACATGGAAGAGCTAGAGCAGCAACTTATCGCAGCTAAAGAAGCGGGCGCTCGTCACACGCTTATCGTAACTGACGGCGTGTTCTCAATGGACGGCGTAGTTGCTAACCTTCCTGCTATCTGTGACCTTGCTGACAAGTACGGTGCACTAGTGATGGTTGATGACTCTCACGCAGTTGGCTTCATGGGCGAAAACGGCGCAGGTACTCACGAGTTCCACAACGTTGTTGACCGTATCGACATCATCACAGGTACGCTTGGTAAAGCAATGGGTGGCGCTTCAGGCGGTTACACTTCTGGTAAGAAAGAAGTAATCGACTGGTTACGTCAGCGTTCTCGTCCATACCTATTCTCTAACTCTGTTGCACCTGCAATCGTATCGGCGTCTATCCGCGTTCTAGATCTTCTAGCGGAATCTGGCGACCTACGTATTCAACTATGGGAAAACTCTGCTCACTTCCGTACTCGCATGGAAGCAGCTGGTTTCACTATGGGCGGTGCTGACCACGCAATCATCCCAATCATGCTGGGTGATGCAAAAGTTGCGGCTGAATTCGCAGAGCGCGCACTAGAGAAAGGCATCTACGTGGTAGGTTTCTCTTTCCCAGTAGTACCAAAAGGCGCAGCTCGTATCCGTACGCAAATGTCTGCTGCGCACTCTCGTGAGCAACTGGATCGCGCAATTGATGCGTTCATCCAAGTTGGTAAAGACATGGCTATCATCTAATTTTAAAGGGGTGCCTTTGCATCCTTTGATTAGATAGAACAACACCCAATAGAACATATAGATTTTTGATTCTCGCCTTACTGTTAGGCGAGATGAACTGGATAACATTATGAAAATTAAAGCACTTTCTAAGCTTAAGCCTGAAGAAGGCATCTGGATGACCGAGGTTGAAAAACCTGAAATGGGTCATAATGATCTTCTTATTCGTATTAAGAAAACTGCAATTTGTGGTACAGACGTACATATCTACAACTGGGATGAGTGGTCACAAAACACAATTCCAGTACCTATGGTGGTAGGTCACGAATACGTGGGTGAAGTTGTTGGCATCGGCCAAGAAGTTCGTGGTTTTGAAATCGGCGACCGTGTATCTGGTGAAGGCCACATCACATGTGGTCACTGTCGTAACTGTCGTGGCGGCCGTACTCACCTTTGTCGTAACACAACAGGTGTTGGCGTAAACCGCACTGGTGCGTTCTCTGAGTTCCTTGTGATCCCTGCGTTCAACGCATTTAAGATCCCTGCAGAAATCTCTGACGATCTAGCATCAATCTTTGACCCGTTTGGTAACGCAGTACACACAGCGCTTTCTTTCGACCTAGTAGGCGAAGACGTGCTAATCACTGGTGCTGGTCCAATCGGTATCATGGCTGCTGCTGTTGCGAAGCACGTTGGTGCTCGTCACGTTGTAATCACTGACGTAAATGAATACCGCCTAGATCTTGCTCGTCAAATGGGTGTGACTCGCGCAGTAAACGTGATGGAAGAGAAGCTTGAAGACGTAATGTCGGATCTTGGCATGACAGAAGGCTTCGATGTAGGCCTAGAAATGTCTGGTAACCCATCTGCGTTCAACAGCATGCTGACTAACATGAACCACGGCGGTAAGATTTCTCTACTAGGCATTCCACCATCAGACATGGCAGTAGATTGGAACCAAGTCATCTTCAAAGGCTTGGTTATCAAAGGTATCTACGGTCGTGAGATGTTCGAAACTTGGTACAAGATGGCTTCTTTGATTCAATCAGGCCTAGATCTAACACCAATCATTACTCACCACTACAAAGTGGACGACTTCCAGAAAGGCTTCGACATGATGCGCTCTGGTATGTCAGGTAAAGTAATTTTAGACTGGGAGTAGGTTACTACCAGTTTTGAATGTTAGAAGGCAACAGGTAAAACTGTTGCCTTTTTTATCGCCACTCTGTAGCCATATTTAATTTATAAATAATTTAACTAATTGATATTTATTGGTTATTTTTTATTTCGCATATAGTGGCAAGTTTGATTCAATCAGGGTTAGACCTATCACCAATCATTACCTCATCACTTTAAAATTGATGATTTCCAAGCTGGCTTCGATGCTATACGTAGGGGGCTTTCTGGCAAGGTTTTCCTTGATTGGGAATAGAAAAATTAGGCTCTAAATAGCAAAAGGCGACAGTGAAAATTGTCGCCTTTTTTACGAATAAAACAGCTAAATAACGGTCGTTTACAGTGTCTACCGCCACTTTGTCGCCATTAATTCTCTAATGGATTGAGGGGCTTTGTTGCGTAATTCAGTGGAACTAAATCCAGAACCTACGATCTGATC